>JBIJDE010000012.1:0-28105 GCA_044344305.1 Armatimonadota bacterium | reverse complement strand
TGATTGTTTTATTTTTTTAAATTCTTGAAAATATCGCAAATTTAAAAAAATAAAACAATCAGAGTCAATTAATCACAATTACTGACTTTTGAAGCTACCCACAACCTATCAGTTAACCCTATTACAAATAAATTGGATAAGTTTTAAGTTTTAAGTTTTAAGTTATGCCTTGGAAAGGCATTTTAATGAGTAACCCCAGGTGAAAGCCCTGTGCTTTATACACATTTTATAATTATCATTTTAATTGAAATATTGGCTGACGAGGTAGGGGAATTGTCCCCAATTCCCGCGCCGAACCGTGATAATGATGTAGTTCAGCGTAACAGCGACAGTTTTCTTTTGCGTGATGTTGTGATTTGCCAACCTTGTTTTGTCGTTTTTACCGTTTCGTCTTTATTCTACAGACACTGTCGCGGGAGCTGGGGACAGCTCCCCTACCTTTACCGGATATTTCTGAATTATAGATGTGAAAATATGCACCATTTCTAAGATTTTCAATGAATGTTAAATATGTGTATAAGCGTAAGGCTTGCGCCTGGGGTTACTCATTATGTCGCCACTCCGTGGCTAATAAACTAATGACTATTTTACAGTAAAAATGTGACACTTCAAAAAGTATGTTAATGAAATCATGACATTTTTGTTCAAACAGTTCTACCTTTAATTTGACATCCAACCCGCCACTCATTAAAATGCTTTTGTTATGATTTCTTTGCGTAAATTGGCTGATATAGCCGGGGTTTCCCACATGACCGTATACCGGGCATTGCATGGGCAATCACGCATCAGCGACGCTACCCGCAAACATGTCATCACCCTGGCGGAGGAATATGGTTATACTCCTGAGCCGGATATCTCACAGCCATTATCCTATGCCCCGACTATCGCCTGTATATTTCCGGTTTCCGGTTTTTTTAACCAGTTGTCGTTGCAATTTGTACAACTGGGGTATCAGCACGGTTACGAAGTGTTGCATATGGAAACCCCGGCAGCCAATGAACCGATGGCACCGCTTATTGCCCGGCTGATTCGCGCCAATGTCAGCGCGGCTTTTCTTTTCAGCCCGGATTACCGCCCGATATCCCGTGCGCTGATATATGAGTTAAAAAGTCGGAATATTTTCCCATTTATTACCGGTCGACCCGAACCGTTGTTGGTTGATACCGTAAAAACCGATGAGCATACTGTCGCGGCACTGGTTATAGATTACCTGTTATCAAAAGGTCATCGTCAGATTGCTTATCTTGGATATTCATGGGCAGAACGGTCGGTAGCATTCCTCGCCGGGTTAAAACACCGTGGATTATCGCTTGCCCATAGCCAAATTCCCACGGTACTTCAACAAAAAATGGATCGCAGTTGGCATCTGCCAGACGAAACTGTAGAAATGCTGACATCGCGTAACCCGGCACCTACCGCCATTTTTTGCTATGACGATTATATCGCCGCCGAAGTATTGCGCCAATGCTATCTGCGCGGGGTGAAAGTGCCGCAGGATATAAGCGTAATAGGATGCGGCAACTCTGAACTGGCGCGGTATCTGTCACCCCGCCTTACCAGTGTGGATCAACAGGTTAATTCGGGGGTGCAGAGGATATGGCAACAATTTTTGCTGCGCCGTGACGAAAACTCTGATGATAACCCGCAACCGCCAGTATTACTGCTTCATCCGTCCAATCTGGTAGTGCGTGAATCGTGCCGATCGATAAAATAAAGTTTTTCTCAATCGTATAATTAGCATGGATGTGCAAGATAAGTTATGCAGGCCATTAGTAATCAAATTTTAACAGAAAAAGTCAAAGTTTATTAACATACTTTTAGGCCAGTGGACAGACACCAGCACGGCTTCGCCGCTTGATGTCATTCCCTGATTTACTCTAAAAAACGTTAAACAAGAATTTAACATTTAGAAAAAATATAGGTTTTGCAAGAGTCTGTTAGATTCGTTAATAATTTGTGAAAATCAAAAAATAGTCGAATATCAAAAATGGTCGGAGAGATATCTCTGCTGTGCATTGAGCTGGACTCGCGTCCCTTTCCTCACTCTTAAGAGTTAAATAGATAAAAAATGTAATTATATTCATATCAATTCATCATAGTGCTGATGTGACATGGTATAATAATCTCTGAAAAGTATTGTTATTTAACCTGATATCGAGAGTGTGTCTAATATGCGTACAATTATTGTTGTCGTCATCAGCCTGATGCTTGTTTGTTTTGGCGTACATGCGGGTGAGTTGACGCCTGCCTTTGTCGGTGCTGACCTGGATGTGGCGAATTGCATTGGTTATGATGGAACTGTTGCTAAAGGGGCGGCTTCTGCGGATACGCTGGAAAAACTTTTTGGGTTGCGCGACGGGCAGGCTAAATGGGAGATTGGACCTATTGCCGGTAAGGACCGGTATTTCCGTATTGCTTTTAACCGCACAATTACACTGGGCACGATTTTCACTAATTTCGTTGGCCGCAGTGGTAGTGGCGCAAAATTTCAGCAGGGCATTGGTGCCAGTATTAGTTATTTGAAAGCTGACGCCGCCTATCCGGGAGATGTCACCGCTGATGACCAATGGATAAAATTGCCAGGTGGCACATTGAAAACATTGCCGGTAGGCGTAACAACACGCGCATTGCGTTTCAGCGATTGTTATCAGACACCGCAAAACTTCTCTTCCAAAATGGCGAAAACTCTCTGTTTTACAGAACGGTATTATGACGCCGTCACCATGGGATATAAACGGGAGACAGGAGCAGCATTTACCAAACAGGTGTGGCTGGGTTCGTGGGACACGCCACAGGCGGTAGCCGGACTTATTACAAAAACAATCTGCACCACCTACCTGCGTGTCGATATATTGAAGCCAGAAACAACAGAAGTGGCAATGAATGCGCCTGAATCGCGCTGGAAAAAGCTGAAAAACCACACTATTGATACCGCAGATTATTGCATTTACCGGGTAGATGAACCTGTTGCCACGAAAGCGATACGCGTTTGGGTTGAGCAAAACAACGCTTATGTGTTCCAATCTGTTCTTGCGCTGGTTAACCTGGGCAACAACCCTGTTCCCCCAAGTCTGGGTAAGCTGTCCCCGGTACCTTTTCAATTGAAATATGATATGCCGATGGACGGTTTCATCGCTTTGCATCTTTATAATAAAACCACTGGCAAGTTGGCACGACGCTTGATCGCCGAGGTTTCGCGGGATAAAGGCGTCATCAGCGAACCATGGGATTTAAAAGATGATGCCGGACAATATGTTGCGCCGGGTGATTATACCTGGAAAGCGTTGGCGCGACCGCCATTGAAGCTGACGTATGAAGGCACCGTCTACAATGCCGGTCAGCCACCCTGGCCCGCACCGGTAAAGGGAGAAGGCGACTGGCTGGGTGATCATGGCGCACCGAATTCCACCTGTGCGGTTGGCGACCAGGTTTTCATCGGATGCAGCGTGGCAGAAGGTGGAAATTCTATAATAGCTGTCAACCACGATGGATATAAATTATGGGGTGAAGGTGCACTGCAACTGGGATTTTTTGGACCTGACCGGATAGCAACTGATGGACGAAATGCCTATTTTATCCGGGATAATTTCATACAGCAAATAGACCCGCAAAATAATTATTCCACCCGTACGATTTCGCCTGTCGAACTTTCAAATGACTTGCCGATGTCGCCGGTCGCCGGTGCTGCGGGACGAAAAGACAAACTATACGTCGCTTATAATCCACCACCAGTATCATGGCTGCAGCCATCCTTTGCATCAGATAACATGGACCCGAAAACATCAATGCCGATAGTATATCTGAAAAAAGGCAAGGGACATCGCGGCGGGCGTGAAGATAAAAATTACGCTGAAAGCGAATATGATGAGTTGATGAGGTTTTATGCCGCATTTTTAACTGAAACGATGCCGCGTTCTACCCCGTCACAGGCTAATATGGCAATTCCCTGTTCGACACAGGCATATTTTGGCGATGCTCCCAAGGGGGGATCGCTGGTAGTAACATTTCGCAAGCATATACCTGTAGGTTCCATAATGGTTCCAGACGCGTCTATTAAAATATATGCATTGAAACAGGATGCCAAAATGCCGGTTGACGCATCAGAGAAAGATATAATAGACCCGGAAGCAATAGGCGATGACGCGGAAAAAGCCAACGAACTATTCAATGAAGATGACTGGGTATTATTGCCGATGTCCGGAAAACCGGGTCAGCCCGGTGTAGCACTGGCACCAGTTGGCGGGTTGCGTACCCGGGCTTTGCGTTTTGCCACCACCCGGCTAAGCTTTGGACTGGTGATGGGACGCCGATTTTCCGACCTGGCTCCAGATGCGGAACGCGTTTACGGTGAAGGCGAAGGTACTGCAAAAGGCGGTTGGTCAGTTAAGCGCGACCCGAAAACTCCTATCTCAAAATATGATCCGGCTCGCATGGCTCTGGTGTGGAAAGATTCTGTTAAGCTGCGCGGCGTGTCAATTACGATGCCGACGCCACTATCAACCACAATGGTGGATTATTGGGTTGGACCGGCAGGTGTTGACCCCAAAACAGCTCTTGCTGACGATGCCAATTGGAAATTTGCCGGTCAAATTCAGCCGATAACATTTGCCGGCTACAATGCACAATCCCCTACCGTACGCAGCGTAGATTTTGGCGCTATTGTTGATACTCGCGCTGTGCGTGTCCGTGTGCTCGAACCGCAAGGCTACCGCAGACCGCCATACGAATCACTGCCAATCACCACCACACACCTGGCAGGTTTTGAAGGCATTGTCGCGTACCAGCACCTGGGCAGCGACCCGGAATTGCCAATAACATACGACCAAAGAATCACTGAATACAAATTACCGGCAAATGATGGAAAAGATGGAAAGATCTCTATCCTGCGTCATCTGCCAATACCTGCCGTCGGCAATATAGCTTTCGACAAAGATGGTAATTTATTCGCAGTATCTAATGGTCAGATTTTAAGTGTACCACTTGATGGCGGCAAGGAAAAAGTTGTAATTACTCGCGATAAATTCCAGACAATCGGCGATATTGCATTTGATGCCGACGGCTTGCTGTATATTACCGATGTGGGAACAAAAAATATCAAAGTATGCGACCCGAAGACCGGGCAGGTTATTCGTACCATTGGCAAACCCGGCGGGCAAAAAGTGGGGAAATGGGACCCGGAGCGTTTTGACAGACCCATTGGAATAACCGTAGATAGCGTCGGCAAGTTGTGGGTGGCTGACAACAGTTGGCAACCTAAACGCGTAGAACGGATAAACCGCGATGGCAAGGTGGAAAAATGGTTCCTTGGTCCTACTCAATATGGTGGCGGTGGCTGGCTGGACCCTAATGACCGAAATGTAATTAATTACAGCGGCATGAAGTTTGTCTTTGACTGGACCGCGCGAACATGGACGCTTGACAGCATAATATACCGGAGCGGTGCCAAAGAATCATCAGGAGGTTCAGCACCCGACAGGCCGGTTTACCTGAATGGTCGCCGCTACCTGGTCGGCCCTGATGTCGGCATGGGTGTTGCTACCATCTGTGAAGAACGCGACCGTATCGCTGTGCCAATGGCAGCAACCGGACCGCTTGAATCATGGGCTGATATTGATATTCGACCAGATTTATCCGCAAAATTTGGTAAGTTAATGCGCGAGGCATACAGCTTTCTGTGGTGGGATAAAAATGCCGATGGTACCCCGCAAGTTGATGAAGTACAAATAGTCGAAAAAAGACTTGGCACAGCATTTGTAGGCGAAGATTTATCTATAAACTACGAAAATCAGCGATTGCGCGCTACTATTCAGCCAAACGGTATTCCTGCTTATGACCTGGCAAAACTGGAAAAAGCACCTTTCTCCCGCGCCGGTTGGGTCACTGCTGATGGCCGCATGTTTACCATGGGTACCACTAATGCCCTTTTTGCCCCGGACGGCACTACGTCATTATGGACATATCCAAATCCTAATAACACTCACGGTGGTTTTTACTCAAGTGGTTTCGGCGGACAGCGACCTGCGGGAGTACTTACTCAAGAACATGTTCCTATTGGACATTTCACCATGGGAGATGAGGAATATTTCGTTACCAACAGCGACCCGGGCGATTGGTTCTGTTATACAAAAGATGGTTTGCTCGCAGGTTGTCTGCTGGGTGGACCGATAGGATATGGTTTGCGTTCGTGGAGCATGCCGGAATGGGATGCAGGCAAAGTTGACCTTACCGATATGCGTCCCGGCCAGGAACATTATCACGGTTGCGTCGTTAAATCAAGCGATGACAAACTCTACGCAGTCGCCGGCCACCATCATATCAGCATGGTGCGCATTGACGGACTGGAACAGGCAAAACGACTGGAAGGTACCTGCACGGTAACCAGTGAATCTATTCAAAAACAGCAAGATTGGGAAGTGCTGAAAGCAATGCACCAGCGCGTCAGAGAAGAGCCAAAAGTCATGAATATGCCCTATATCATGGCAACATTGGGAATAGACGGCATGCTTGATGACTGGCCGGATAAACTATTTGTAACCATGAAAGACCATTGGCAAAGTTCGCTGATAAGAACTGAATACATCATCGATGCTCAATTCGCGTTGGCGTATGACAGCGAAAAACTCTACGTCGCCGCCTGGAATTCAAGTGCACGGCCATTTAAAAACACAGCAAAAGAACCTGCTTTGCTATTCAAAAATGGTGATGCCGTTGATGTCACCCTGGGATTGGACCCAAATGCAGACCCCAAACGAACAACTGCCGGAACTGGCGATATGCGCATACTGATAAGCATGGTTAATGGCAAACCCATGGTAGTACTGTACCGGCCAGTTGACCCAGACGCACCTAAAGATAAAAACTGGCGTTTCCAATCGCCCGTTGGTGAAACAAGAATGGATTTGGTAACCAGGATACCCGACGCTGAAGTAGCAGTACAGTTAAAGACAACACCAACATCCAGCGCATGGGTATTGGAAGCAGCGATACCGTGGGAAGCACTCGGATATCCTGCCCCCGGTATAGACGAACATATTCGCGGCGATGTCGGCATACTGCAAGGCGACCAGAACGGCATGAGCACAATAAACCGCATATACTGGTCCGGAAAATCCCAAACAGTTATCTGCGACATACCGTCAGAAGCAAGGCTTCTTCCTTCATTATGGGGCGAACTCATCTGCATTGACAAGCCAAAAGAGATGAAATTTGGACCTGACGACGTGGAGTGATATTAACGATTCAATACTTGCTAATTTTACAAGAAAAAACAGTTTATACAAGCCATGCAAAACTATTTTTTTAAATTATACAGACTCTTGCAAAACCTATATTTTTTTAAATATTAAATTATTGTTTAACGTTTTTCGAGAGTAAATCAGGGACTGACATCAAGCGGCGAAGCCGTGCTGGTGCCTGTCCCACCGGGTTTTGCAAGAGCCTCTATAGATTGTTGTTTAACGTTTTTTTGAGCGTAAACCAGGGACTCACACCGAGTGGCGAAGCCATGATGATGTCTGTCCCACCGGGTTAAATTTGTTTGCTCAGGCCTATTTATTCTTATTCTCCAACCACGCGCGGTATTCAATCATAAAGGTAATAGCGGCGGCATACGATAAATTGATATGATGTAGAACATCAATATATATCGTGATACCATCAGGTTGTTTCTCTATGAATGAAACGCTTTCAAAAGAAAACATATCATCATCATTTTCATAATAACATTTGATTTTATCCATCTTTTTTCTCCTTTTTTATATTGTACTTTCGCTTGAAAGAAAGAAATACCGGGCAACCACAAGGGATTGCCCCTACTATATTTTCTGAAAGTGAAAGTTTTGTTTATAGATTTTAGCATTATATAGACTTGTACGGTATATCTATTTGAATTGAAATTAGTTATCAAGAGGGGAAAATAAAAAAATGTAGAAAATAAATAATATAATTTTTGTTAAAGGTTTTTCATGTTTCGTATTTTTGGCAATGTTGCGCCACTGGGTATAGACCTGGGTACATCTAACGTCCTGGTATTTCATCAGGGGCGGGTGGTTATGTGCGAGCCGGCGGTGGTGGCTGTTAATCGCAATGATAATAAGATAACCGCTATTGGTGAGGAAGCTAAACAGATGTTGGGGCGTACCCCGGGCAATATTCGCGCTATCTCTCCTTTGCATGAAGGGGTGATTTCCAATTATTCCGCTGCTGTCGGTTTGATGAAACGGATTATCAACTCTAACTGTGGCAAGGGGCGCATGGTACACCCTAATATGGCGTTAGTATTACCGTGTGGCGCTACCGGGGTAGAGAAAAGAGCGGTTTTGGATATGGCGCATGATGCGGGTGCTGGTCGCGCTTTTCCTATCAGCGCGCCGGTGGCGGCTGCTATCGGAGCGGGTTTGCAAGTATCATTGCCACAGGGAAATATGGTGGTGGATATCGGCGGCGGGATTACCGATATTGGGGTGGTATCGTTGGGCGGTATGGTGACATCAGCGTCGGCACGGGTCGGCGGCATTCATTTTGACGAGTTCATATCAAGGTATTTGCGCCGGGAATATAATCTGGTAATTAATGATGGGCTGGCAGAAGAAATTAAGATAAAAATAGGTACTGCTGACCAATGGTTTGAAGGCGAAGATGTGATGGAAGTACGCGGTCGCGACCTGGTAAATGGTATGCCGCGAACAGTGAAAATGCGGGCAGGCGAGGCGCGTGAAGCAATTTTGGAGCCGCTGTCATTAATAGCCGAGAAAATTTGCAGCGTATTGGAAGATACCCCACCAGAACTGGCAGCGGATATAATGGAAAATGGCATCACTATCACCGGTGGTGGCGCGTTATTGCGCGGGATAGATATATTTATCACCCGCCGAACCGGCATAAAATCAATCATCGCAAATGACCCCATTAGTTGCGCAGCCATCGGTGCCGGCAAATATATCGAATCAGTAAAGAAAACCGAAGAAGAAGTTGAAAGCCTTGAAATGGCGTAATGAGGGTTATTGGTTTTTCTAAAATTTTACATCGATTGATAGGATTCGAGAGATTTTATAGCACCTTAAATCCAAAGAATGTTGAAATAAAACAATCAGTTTGTAAATTAATGTAATATTATCTCTGTGTAACTCCGCGTAAAACTCTGCGTGACTCTGTGTTTAAGTTAGGATATAGCATGTTGATGGTCGTTTTTTATTTTACCACAGAGAACGCAAAGGACAACGAAAAGTAACACAGAGGATGTTCATATGGCTTAAACTATTAGAGTAAAATGGGTTGTGGGTGAAACCCACATTGGTTTATATTCAGGCAAGACCGGGCAACCACAAGGGATTGCCCTTACAATAGTCCTGTCTGATGATAATCGAAAATATTGTAAGATAATTTCATCTTTTTAATCTTATTTATCGATGTAAAACATTAATACAACAAACTGTTAACTCTCAACTTCTCCCCACACCTTAACAAAAGGGTAAAAAATTGCTAAAATATGGAATATTTATTAGAGTTGTTAGAAATCGGATTTTTTCAACTTTTGAAAAGAGAGAGTGTGTAATATGGCAATAGACCGTGAAGCTACGGTTGCCCAGGCAAAGCGTATGCAAGAAGCTGGATTGCATGAAGTGGCGGCCAACCTATACATGAAAATTACTGATGATGCGCCGAATGATGTGGCGAATGCACCATTGTATGTGATTATTGGTGATCTATTATTGGAAGCTGGCAAGCGTGAAGATGCCGCGGCGGCATATCTGAGAGCAGACCAGTTGCAACCGTCACCGGATGTTCGCGACAAATTAGCTGAATTAATTGAAGAGACCGCACCACCGGTAGAACCAGTCACAGAGAAAAAGCCTAAAATCAATCTCCCCAATATGCCCAATGTTAAAATGCCGACAGTTAATATGCCGGCAAATATGCCGCATGTTGATTTAAGCCATCTGCCGAATGCGGAAGCTGTCGGTGAGCAATATAATAAATTTCATGCATTCGTTAATACTCCGCAACGTTCGAAATTAATCGTGCGTATTACTATTGCAGTTGTTGCACTGGCTTTGTTCCTTTTTTTTGCAGAACCATGGACATGGTTCCCTAAAAAAGGAGCACCAGTACAACTTGAAGCACCTCGCCGGCAGGCAGCACCAAAAGGTATAACCCCCGGCAGTCGATGAAATGGAGACGTTATGCGGAAATCTGGATTTACATTAATTGAATTACTGGTGGTAATTTCTATTATCGCCACGCTGGCATCTATGTTGATGCCGGTATATAGCCGTTCCAAAGAAAAAGCAAGGGTGACTACCTGTACATCAAATCAACGGCAAATCGTATTATCTGCCCAGATGTGGATTCAGGACCATGAAGAAACTTATCCTGATTCAGCAAATGTCTGGTCATCTTTACAGGTTAGCCAGGACATTTTGAAATGTATGACAAAAGGCAAAAGTACCGCTAACGCATACGTTTTTAATCGATTATTATGTGGTTTATCTGAAGGACAAATAGATGACCCCACAGCATTTTTAATGATATGCGATGGTGCCCATGCTGCGACTACTGTCCCGGAAGAAACCTATGCAAATATTATGTATTCAGGATTGGATATGGAGAAACGGCATTTTAACCAGGCTATGTGCGGATTTGTGGATGGTCATGTCGCAAATGATTTATCATTGAAAGGTTTCGGGTATCGCGAGAATTTCGAGTCAGTTGTTGGCAGTGAGTGGTCGCAAACAACTATCGCAACCACGCTGGCAGGGGGAAGAAAACTCCTCGGGCCATTTGCCAACAGTACCATAATGTTGAACTTGCCGGGTTTACCAACCCATTCTAATTTATCAATATCATTTGACCTGATAATAATGGGGAACTGGACCGGTAATACCGGCCCATGCCAGGTGCAAGTGAATATAGCCGGCGGTAAAAATATCATCAACTCAACATTTTCAACTGAGCCAACGATGATGCAGTCATACCCGGGAGATTTTCCGGGTAATAACGAAGGCAATACTGGTGCTCTATTAGTGAATGGATTGGGATATGCGAAAGATGCGCTTTATAGAATCAGCAGTGCTATTCCACATGATAAAAAAGACTTAACCCTTAACTTCACTGGGTCTGGATTAACCGGAACAGCCCTATGGGGAATTGATAATCTTGAGATAATCGGACAATGATAAAATGTACCTACTGTTCGGTAGAAAATGCCGTTGACCATAAATTCTGCAAAAGCTGCGGCAAGCCGCTGAATGCTCCCAGCGCACCTGAGGAGACGGTAATTATTCGGCTATTAGACGCTACCATCGGCACCGTTCCTCGTACCCGGTTAGCGCGGTTATGGTTGCTCGATTTTACCGGTGAAAAAGTCGAAGAAAATTACGAATTGAGCAATGAAGAGGTAATAATCGGACGCCGCGATGATTGTTCAATATCTCTGGGCGGCAGCACAGTATCCCGCCGCCATGCGATGATTCGCCATTTAGACGGGTTATTTTACATCAGCGACCTTGGCAGCACTAACGGAACTATGCTGAACGGCGAAATGCTGGTAGGTCAGGAAGAGTTGCATGACCGGGATGAAATAGGGGTTGGAATCTATAAACTTATTTTCAGATACGCGTAAGTTGATTATAGATTCGTGAAAATTTTGACCGGATTAAATTTATCTTGCCCATCCATGTTAATTTTAAAAATAAAGATAAAGGCTTATGAAAAACCTGCTTTTTAAATGTTTATGTTACAGGTTTGTGGTAGGCGAAAACCACCCCGACCTTCGGCCACCCCTCCTTGGCAAGGAGGGGAGTTTAAACTGAAGGTTTTGATTATTAAAGCAGCCATTATATTATCAAGTAACTACCATAACTCCCCTCCTTGCCAAGGAGGGGGCAGGGGGTGGTTGGGTTGATTATATAATTAGCAAGTTTTGCAAGAGTCTCTCTCATTCGTTATTTTCGGATAAATTATAAAGAGGTATAAATGATGAGCGTGGAAGAAAAAGCTGCCCAGTACGCCGCAGAAATAGAAGTTTTGCGCACCGAGATTGGCAAAGTAATTGTCGGACAAACCGAGTTAGTGCAAAATCTGCTGGTATCTATTTTTGCCGGTGGTCACGGCCTGTTGGAAGGTATGCCCGGGTTGGGAAAAACGATGTTGGTACGCACTATTTCAGAGGCATTGCATCTGCAATTCTCTCGTGTCCAATTCACCCCCGACCTGATGCCATCCGACATTACCGGCACAAATATTTTGGCAGAAGACGAAAACGGAAAAAGATTTTTCCAGTTCCAACCCGGACCGATATTCGCCAGTATTATTCTGGCTGACGAAATAAACCGTGCCACCCCAAAGACGCAATCCGCCATGTTAGAGGCGATGCAGGAACATTCAGTTACCGTCAGCGGTGTGGTACGCAAATTGCCGGAACCATTCTTTGTACTGGCGACCCAGAACCCCATAGAACAGGAAGGTACTTACCCGTTACCAGAGGCGCAACTTGACCGCTTTATGATGAAGCTACTGGTAGGTTTCCCCACCCGTGAAGATATGGCAGCAATTATGGAACGCACCACCACTACAGCAGATAACCACGCGCAACCGGTGATGAATGGTGAAAAAATGCTGGAAATTAAACAGTTCGTCCGCGAGTTCCCAATTGCCCCGCACATTCAGGCATTCGCCATTAATATGGTATTGGGTACACACCCCGACGATGAAAATGCCAGCACCCTGGTAAAACAATTCGTCCGATACGGCAGCAGCCCGCGTGGCGCACAATCATTGGTGTTGGGTGGCAAAGTGAACGCACTCATGAACGGCAGGCTGCACGTATCAATGGACGACATTCTGCAAATAGTAAAACCAGTCCTGCGCCACAGAATAATCCTGAACTTCGAAGGTGAGGCCGAAGGAATACAACCCGACGTAATAATAGAAGAATTAATCGAAAAAATTAATTCCAAAAACGCCAGCGAAGCGATAGTTTAGGAAGAGAGAAGAGTGAAGACGTGGGCGCATAATATTTTACATATCTTTTCTTTTTAAATAATTAATTTGCATAAGACGCGTAAAAATGAATAGTCACCGTGTGGAAAGGGACGCAAGTCCGGCGGATTTTCGACAATTCATCATTATTACCACTTGCCAAACGGGAAATTGGCTATCTCTGGAAGTTATATTTGCAGTAAATCGAGCCGGACTTGCGTCCCTTTCCATACGGTGACTGAATATTAATAACTTATTTTGATAGATGTTGTGGTAAGTCTGGAAATTTCATAATTCCATAGCCCACAGCATCGCTGTGGGTCTGATGATAGATTAGATTTTACGCCCTGTAGGGGCACAATTCCTCAGACAAAAGGAATTAACTAAAAGATATGCAATACTATGGGCGTGGCGTCACCGTCTCGGTGACGATAAACTATATCGCCACCCGAACTGTTACAATCTTTTTCCTGCGGGCGGAAATTTTTAATTTATTTCCATTTACCGCTATTTCATTCATGAAACTTTCATCCATTTTACATAGGCTTGCGCTTTGCGGTGGTTTACCGAATGTCAGGGTGGCAGATAATTCATCATCAGTCGGGTTAAAGAATCGTATTATCAATCCTTGTCCGTCCTCTGCGCCTTTTACCGCTGTCACGTGAAGGTTGCCGTTGTTGATGGTGAATAGTGAAGCGGACAGTGGCAAGTTGCCCTGGCCACGACCGGTCATGGCTATGCGCACAGGGGTATAATATTCGGCGGCTTGCTGTAATAAACCGGCACTTTGCCAGTCACCGGCGTGAACAGCGATGGCATATTCGTAACTGCGAGTACCCGGACATTGTACGCCGGGGTCGGGCAGTTCTGCCATTTTCTCTTCACTGACTGCCAGTTTTATTCGGCATGCTCGCAATATCGTTAACAACAGGGTGTTGTTGTCATTCTCCAACGCTTCATATTCAAATAGGCCTTTGCTTAACAGTGATAGTCCTTCTTTGCCGTCTGACATGCTGACAAAGGTGCGCAGCGGATGAGTGCCACCGGCGGGTTCAACCCAGCCTGTGCTGTCTGGTAAGGCTATCTCGCGGGTTACCACATCAAAATGACTGTCGGCATGGGTGTGATTAGTTTTTATCTGTGTATCAAACGCGGCACGCAGCCAATGGTCTTCGGCGCGATTATCTACAGTAATTTTCACCCGCAACATCTTCTCGCCAGCATGAAGTTCATATTCAATTCGCACTGGTAAGTCAACAAATTTACCGCTACGCGATTGTCCGTCGGCATAATCTACCGGGACGGAGAAATTGTATGTCGCTGCCATGCCACAAACGAGTGGACCATTATTTATCACACACAGGTCGGCCTTTACGCCCAGGCTGTTTAAAATATTATCTGCTTTCGGCGTCACATGTTTCCAGGCGTTCCCACATTCACCCTGATCATATAGGTAGTTAAGGTTTTCGTATCGCTTGCCGGTTTCCTTATTAACGATATTTACCGTGCCGTTGCTGTTTACCGTTACCTGCAGATATTCATTTTCCATGCCATTATTAACGGTCAACATGGTACTGTTGTAATGCAGGTCGCTATTTTGCGGGGTGATATCATATACGCGGTAACCCAGTGCGGGCAGCGCGGTGAGTTTTGCGTAAAATTTCATTCTTACTGAGTCAAGAATCGTTGGCACATCGTAAAGGCTGTCTACAAAGGAACCAGAAATCTCGCTGCTGAGTGGCTGACAGGTAACTGCCAAATCATCTTCCGCGCCGATTTTCACCGATTTAACGTCGTTAATATTGGGAATTTCCAGGTCAATCAGCGTCGTTACATCGCGTTGGTAAGGCAGCGGATTGTAGGCAATTAATTGCATTGCATCTGCCGGTTTGCCTTTTGGGGATATATTGGCGGCGATATAGGTCATAGCATCTTCGGTTACGATGTCGCCGATGTCCGCCACCTGCCGGTAACGATATTCCATATCCTGGCACACATGGTCGGGGGCACAACCGCCGTTGGCGTCGTGAGTGTGATTGCTCAATAAAGCCTGCCAACCGCGATCAAGATACATCTTGGGATACGCCGCACCGAGTGTCTGCGCCAATGCTGCCAGCGGTTCCGCAATATACGCCAGTTTCACGGTGGCGTTAAAATCCTGTAGTTTCAGGTAGGTACGCGCACTGATAGTACCGGGGAAAAGGAATGTCCATTTGCCTTTTTTCAGGTATGACCGGCGTTCGCCAGTCAGCACCGGCAATGATGCGATATCCAGCACATCTTCCATTTCCTGCCAGTATTTTTCCAGGTCGGTGTGTTCTATATCATATTTTCCGGCGAAAATTCCCTTTGCATCTGCGATAACTTCGGATTCCCGCGGATAAGCACAACTAATGTCGTGGCCATTCATCGCCAGGAAAATATTTGTGGTGAAATGCGCGCCTTCCTCGGCGACCATATCTTCGATACCCGATTTCAATTGGCTGGGGTTATAGTTTTTAGCGGGTTTTTGCAGAATGAATGATAAATCTTCACCCGCCAGTCCATCACTGAAGCGAAAAGGTACTTCATCGCGTTCACCCCAGTTGTAATCTTTGCCAAATACCCGACCTGTGGATACCTTGCGGTGTACCTGGTAATACCAGTTGTAACGGCAATATAGCGCAAACCGGCTTGCCAGCATTTTTGTGCCATCCGGCGCCGACCATATCCATTCCGCATCAGATTCATGGTGGGATATACCGCGGTAAAACATCATTTTTGTTAAATTAAAATCCGCAAAAATCTGTGGCAGTTGTCCGGTTTGTCCCCAGGATGATGGGGTATATGCCACTGTACCGCATTTCCCGCCGTATTTCTCGACGGTTTTGCGTCCCCATATCAAGTTGCGGATTAATGCCTCATGACCGATGGAAAACTCTTCTGCCAGAGTGTAATATGGCCCGGCAACCAATCGGCCGGTTTGTATAAATCTTTTCACCTGTTCGGTTCGTTCTGGACGCAATTCCAGGTAGTCATCTATTAATATCGCGTGGCCATCCAGCGTGAATGAATGGTATGCCGGGTCTGATTCTAAAATATCCAGGGTAGTATCCATCATGGTTAACAGGCGACGTCGAGTCTTCTCAAATGACCAGCGAAATTCGCGGTCCCAGTGAGTATTTGAAACAACCCGTATTTTCGATATATGACTACTATCTTCTTTCATGATAACCCCTTGTAACTGATACAATCATATCGGATTTGAAGTGATTTGACAATAACAGGAGTCATCGGTAATGGTTCATCTTTGTATATTTTATTTTTCATCGATTAATAGGATTGAAAAGATAAAATTATTAAATGATTTTTAAAGGTAAGGTATAAATTATCTTGAAATTATGAGTAAATAATAAAAAGAGGTTGATAATGAATCTGAATAAAGTTGATTTCAAGAATAAAGTGACCGGATGCTGGATGGGCAAGAATATCGGCGGAACTATTGGCGCGCCGATGGAATGGCATCGTCAGGTAAATGATGTGTCATTTTATCAGCAAAACTTAACCGGCGAACCATTGCCGAATGATGACCTGGATATTCAATTGTTATGGTTGGTTGCGTTGGAGGAACGCGGAATAAAACTCAACGCACACGACCTGGCAGAATATTGGTGTCTGTATGTGACACCACACTGGTCAGAATATGGCATTGCCAAGATTAATATGCGCAGTGGATTGATGCCGCCTATTTGCGGTACATTTCGCAACGATTTCAAGGATAGTTGTGGGGCATTCATCCGTTCAGAAATTTGGGCTTGTGTAGCACCCGGAATGCCACAGATAGCTGCCCATTACGCAATGCAGGATGGCATATTGGACCATGGCAATGGCGAAGGAACATTTGCGGAAATCTTCTGCGCGGCACTGGAAAGCGCGGCATTTGTAATATCCGACATTCGTAAGCTAATTGAAATAGGTTTGAGCTATATCCCCGAGAATTGCGGAGTTGCCGGCGCAATCAAGTTGGCGATTGAAAGTTATGATAATAAAATGAACTGGTTGGATGCACGACATCTGATGCTGGAGAAATATCGTGGCGGTGCATTTTTTGGATTTGAAAATCATGTATCGGATGATGATAAAAAACGCGGCTTTTTCACTGGCAAACGCGGGTGGGATGTCCCCAGCAATATCGGCATGCTGATTATCGCACTGTTATATGGCGAGGGTGACTTTGCTAAAACGATATGTACCGCAGTTAATTGCGGCGAGGATACTGACTGCACCGCCGCCACCGCCGGAGCGATTTTTGGCATTTTGCATGGCATCGATTCAATTCCACAAAAATGGATTGAACCAATTGGACGCACCATTAAAACCGCATGTCTCAACCTTGGTGAATTAGGTTATTTCGGCAACCAACTACCTGCCGATGTAGATGTAATGACTGACCGCACTATCAAAGTCGCTAACGAAATTATCAGCAAAAATTGGGGTGCGCCATCTATCAGTGACCAGCCAACATCACTGGAAGATATAGACCCAGCACGATATTTCGCTGGCAGTATGCGCGAGTCACTGTTGGAATACACTATATCGCCAGTATTCAAATCATCAGACTTCGAAGTTTTCACTGACTATGACAATGATCCGTTGGTTCGCAGCAACGTTGTGAAAAAAGTAACTATCACAATAAAAAATATCGCGAAAACTCAAGCAGCGTTAAACCTGCGGGTATATTCGCCGGATGGATGGACTGTCACACCAAATTGCGGTTCCATGTTGTCAGTGCAGCCATATTTTGGCGAACCATTGAAAATAGAATTAAATGCATCTAAAGAAACCATAACTGAACCTGCGGTACGAATGACTTTGGAAATATCAGTCGCCGGTCGGCCATTCGTAATGCATGTGCCAATAGTATTGTTGAATGGGGATATGTATTAGTACCTAACCCAAATAAATTTGGACAAGTGTTAAATTTTCGATTATGTCATGTAAAGGCATTTTTCTGACGCAGTCAAGTGGGAGGGAAGTTGACCCAACTTCCCTCCCTAAAAGTATGTAAATAAAATCATGATTTTTTTATTCTGATTTGATTGTTAACTGATTAACACCTGCAAAAGGTTGAATATGAAAAACAAAATAGGTCGCTGGGACAGTAATACTGCTTTTGAATGGTATAACGCAAGACCGTGGTTAGTAGGGGTAAACTATGTGCCAAGTTATGCCTGCAATACTACCGAATGGTGGCAGGATGGAACTGATGATAGTGTCCTGATTGATCGCGAATTAGGTTGGGCCGAAGAGATTGGCTACAATACAATTCGTGTTTTCCTGCAATATATGGTTTGGCGGCATGACCCTAACGGCTTCAAAAAACGATTCTCCAAGTTTTTGGATATTGCCGCGTCACATCAACTGTCTGTGATGCCGGTACTATTTGATGATTGCGCTTTTGGTCAACCACTTCTGCTGGATCCTTACCCGGGTAAACAGCGTGACCCTATTCCCGGCATAATTATGCCTTGTTGGACCCCTTCACCAGGTAGAAAATTTGCCACTGATCCTGGCGAACAACCATGGCTAAAGAAATATGTGCAGGATATGCTGCAAAGTTTCAATGAAGATACTATTGTGATGTGGGACCTTTATAATGAGCCGATGAATGAGGCAGCGGTGGGAACCCCGGATTTCCTGCAGAATATTTTTGCTTGGGCACGGGAATCTGAAACATCAAAACCAATCACCGTAGGGGTGTGGAATGACAATCAATCAATAAATGAAGTAATAATCGATAATTCCGACATCATAACGTTTCATGCTTATACTGATGCCAGCGGGATGAAAAATAAAATAGCAGAAATGAAAAAATATGGTTATCCACGAATCTGCACAGAGTGGATGGCGCGGGTGACAGGAAGCAGTTTTGAGAAAGATTTGCCGATTTTTCAGCAGGAAAATGTAGGTTGTTACCAGTGGGGATTAGTAAACGGACGAACACAATGCCAATTCCCCTGGTCTAACAAACCCGGTGGCAAAGTAGATGAAACAACTGGCTGGTTCCATGACATTTTACACATTGATGGCACCCCGTATCGCCAGGAAGAGATTGATGCTATAAAAAGGCTTTTGCAAAAACCTGTGTGACAGACACCTTCATGGCTTCGCCACTCGGTGTCAGTCACTGAAATTGTTCCGAAAATAAATTGATCTTTACCATAAAAGGGAACATCAACCATGTTGAAACGCACTGATATACATATTCGCGACCCTTTCATATTGCCGATGCCAGCAGAAGGGTGGTATTTGCTGTTTGGCACTACCGGGAAAAATGCCTGGTCTGGTCCCGGGTTGGGGTTTGATTGTTACAGCAGCACCGACCTGGAGAATTGGGAAGGGCCAATAGCCGCTTTTCGCGCACCGGAAGGTTTCTGGTCTAATACTCAGTTCTGGGCGCCAGAATGTCACGAATGGAAAGGCTGTTATTACCTGTTTGCCAGTTTCGCACTTGACGGCCATAACCGCGGCACGCAAATACTAATCTCCGACCAACCGGAAGGTCCGTACCGAGTGCACAGCGACGGCCCGGTAACCCCGCGCGATTGGGAATCGCTGGACGGCACATTATACATTGATGACGCCGGCAAACCGTGGATTGTATTCTGCCACGAATGGCTGCAATGCGAGGACGGCGAAATATGCGCGATTCCGCTGAGTGACGACCTGCGCTGTCCCATCGGCGAACCATCACTGCTCTTCAAAGCATCCGCGGCGGCATGGGCAAAACCTTTTGAAACCAAAGACCGCAAAAACAACCGCGTTACCGACGGCCCGTTTCTTTATCGCGGCAATAATGGTCGATTGTTCATGTTGTGGTCGACAACCGGTTACGAAGGGTATGCCATGGGGTACGCGGTATCCGAAAACGGCAACATCCTCGGCCCCTGGCAGCAATCGCCAGCACCCATTTACAGCAAAGACGGCGGTCACGGCATGCTCTTTCACACCTTTGACGGCAAATTAATGATGACCCTGCATAAACCCAACAACAGCCCGAATGAACGCCCAATGTGGATAGAAGTGGCGGAAGTTGACGGGAAACTGGTAGTTATCTAACTCTTAATCCAAATCCTGAATCATGGAGATAACACACATGAATATGGTCAAAGAACATGCCCGCGATATCCCGGTACGCAGCGAATATGATGTTATTGTTTGTGGCGGTGGACTGGGTGGCGTATCTGCTGCTATCGCTGCTGCGCGGGCCGGGGCAAAGACACTGCTGATTGAGCGCAACAGTTTTCTTGGAGGTGTTGCTACTGCCGGTATGTGCTGCAGTATTTTTAATTGTTACTACACCGGTGGCGAACCGCGTAAACTTGGCACCGCTGGTATCGCTGTTGAAGTGGCTGACGCGTTGACCGCGGCTATGGGTTATGGTGCCAGGTGGCATAAACATAAGGGTCATATCATCTATGATATCGAAATAGGAAAGCTGGTATTGCAGGAATTAGTAGAAGGTGCTGGCGCGGAATTGCTACTTTCTGTTTTAACCGCAGATGTTATAATGGAAAATGGTGCAGTAGCTGGTGTTATTGTCGAGACCAAAACCGGCCGTGAGGCGATTCGCGCCAGGGTAGTGGTAGATTCCACTGGAGATGCCGATGTTGCCGCGCAAGCCGGAGTACCTATGCATATTCAAGAGAATAGTATTCACAGTCTTTGCTTTCGGCTTGGTAATGTTGATGTTGATTGCTTTGTCGATTATTTCCGTCAGAATCCAACCCAGTTTCCTGAATACATGGATGTGGATTGGTCGTTGGCAGAGGCACTTGCGCAATATAACGATTGCGGAACTTTTCTTTTTCCGCATGGCGGCGGCATGCAGATGGATGCTTTTAAAAAAGCAAAAGCAAGTGGTGAATTGCCCGATACCATCGGCATCCAGGATACCACTGATGCCTGCCAGATGCACGCCATGCGGCAGACCGGCATAGTTCATATAATTACCGGATTCACCCATTTTAACGGCCTTGATGCTGAAAAAATCACTCGCAGCATCATGGATGGACGCCGTATGGCTTTCATTGTCGCCGGTGTATATAAAAAATATCTTCCTGGTTTTGCCAACGCATTTGTCGCTGGCACTGCGGCTAATCTTGGGGTACGGACTTCGCGATATATTGAAGGCGATTTTGTATTAAACGCTGAAATGTTAAAAGCAGGATCGCGTCAATCAGATGTAGTTGGTTGTATTGTCAGTTGTGATAGCATTGTTAAGCATACAGGTGCAAACGCCTGGGCATCACAGGTTTGCCATGACGAATCATCTGACTTACCTTATCGCTGCCTGCTGCCGAAAAATGTTGATGGCTTGTTGATGGGAGCCGGGCGCAGCATAAGTATTGAAAATCCTTTCCTGTTACGTGTCATGGTACATACCATGATCATTGGACAGGGAGCCGGCACGGCTGCGGCAGTGGCAGTCAAAACTGGAAAAACGCCGCAAACTATCGATGTAGCTGCAATTCAAACTGAACTTAGACGACAGGGGGTAGCATTGTGAATAAAAAATATATGATAAGATGCGATATTGAAGGTGTCAGCGGAGTGGTAAGTTATGACCAGGCAGAACCTGGCAAGCCAGAATATGCTTTTGGATTGCGCATGTTCCAGTCTGACTTGTGTGCATGTCTTGATGGCCTGTGGATGGGTGGGGCTGATGACATAGTTATATATGATGAACATTATTATGGTCGAAATATTGATCCATCCTGGCTGGCGTCAAATGTTAAGTTTATTGCTGGAAAACCACCATACCGTTCCGACTGGGCTGGTGGATTAGATGATAGCTTTACCGGTGTAATATTGCTTGGTTTTCATTCAAAATACGGCACACCTGGCGGTTTGCTGCATCACAGTTACGAATTGGATATTCGCGATTTGCGTTTGAACGGGATTTCGGTTGGCGAGATTGGGATGGAAACGGCGATTGCCGGAGATTATGGCGTACCGTTAATGTTGGTGACTGCTGACAGTGCAGGATGCAAAGAGGCTGAAGCCTTAGTTGTTGGCGTAAAAACAGTTGCAGTTAAAGAATCACTGGGAGAAACCGGCGGACTTTGCCGATCTCTTGATTTGACTGCAGAATTAATTAAAGAATCGGCAAAAGAAATTGTGGAAAATCCACCATCCAGCAAACCATGGCGGTGTGGTAAACCGGTGACACTCGAAGTGGAGTTTAATCCGGGACATTACGCCGATTCAATTCGACGGCTTTATCCTGAAGATATTGATGCTTCCTGTGCATTAATGATTCATGGGGAGACTGCAACCGCTGTTTGGGCAGAATATTGGAAACGAAAATTGGAAGCACAGAGAAGAATGAAGAGTGAACATTTAATAAGATAAAAAAGGAAAATAAAGTATGCATAAACCAATAACTGATTTTGCTTGTCTTGGGCTGGTACATCATATGCTTTATCCAGATTGTGCGGAAAATCCGGGTGAACATGTTCGCACCTTAAAGGCATTAGCAACACGGACTGATATAGAAACTTTTGATTGCTGTTTGCCTTATGATAAATCGGCTCAGGCTGAATTGATACCGGTGCTGCGTAATTGTGGCAAGAAAGATATCACATTTGCAGTGCATTTTTTTCCGTTGCGAAAAATTTCTTTTTGTTCTACCAGTCTGCCTGAACAGGCTCAGGCACGGATGATTGTTAGTGATATGATTAATCAGGCCGTTGCTATTGGCGCGACTGGTTTCATTTTCCCCTCTGGTGGACCAACGCCAGAGCAGGCTACTCCGGCAAATCATGCTGCTTTTTCAGAATTCTGCCATTGGCTGTGCGGTGAACTCAAGCCATTTGGCATTACCGCACAGCTTGAACCATTTGACATGACCATTGATAAAAAATTCCTTTATGGTCCAACAGATAAATGTGCTGCACTTATAGAATCGCTTAAACCTGAAGTTGATAATATGGCAATTGAACTGGACATGGCGCACCTGCCGCTTATGGGTGAAAGTTTTGAACATGCCATTCATTCAGCAGCACCATACCTTAAACGTGTGCATTTGGGCAACTGTGTAATGAAAGACCAAACAAACCCGCGTTATGGCGACACTCACCCTCCGATGGGATTTCCCGGTGGAGAAATTGATATATCGGAATTAACAGCAATATTGCGATTGCTGTTGGACACAGGCTTTTTATCGACAGAAAAACGTGGTAATCTTGTAATCGAAATGACACCATGGCCGGGCAAGAGCGTTGAAGAAACTATCAGCGATGGATTCAACCGCCTGCAAACCGCATGGTTAAAGGTATAAAATATGATAAATAATTCTGTGCGTCAGGCTTTACTGGAACGCCGTTTATCAGTGGGAACATGGATTCAAATTGGACATCCTGCTGTTGCAGAAATATTGTCTAATGCAGGTTTTGATTGGATAGCAATTGACATGGAACATACTGATATCGACAATGCCGGATTTGCTGCTTTAGCACGCGGAATGCATGGTCGAAATGCTGCACCGTTGGCACGTGTGCGCGAAAATGATACCCTTGCTATCCGTCAGGTGTTAGACCTTGGCGCACAGGGAGTTATTGTTCCATTGGTTCATACTGCAGAGGATGCTGAACGTGCCGTTGCCGCTGCCAAGTATCCACCACGCGGGGTACGCGGGTATTGTTTCTCGCGTATGAATAACTGGGGGAAAGATTTCGACACCTATGCGGCTTCGGCAAATGAGGAAATCGCGGTAGTAGTGATGATTGAGTCGCGCCAGGGGGTTGAAAATATAGATGAAATTCTGGCAGTTGATGGAGTAGACGGAGTATTTATTGGCCCCTATGATTTGAGTGGTTCATACAACGTTCCCGGAGACACCAGTAATGAACTGGTAAGGGTTGGCTGCAGTAGAGTTTTAAAGGCTTGTAAAAATGCCGGAAAATCAGCAGGAATACATATAGTAATCCCATTAAAAGCCACTATCGAGCAGGCAATAACTGACGGTTTTACATTTATTGCTATTGGAGTTGATACAGTGTTTTTAAGTGCCGGAGCAAATGAAGTACGCATGATTATGCCGGAGAAATAATTGTTATGAATGATATTCAAATGCTTAACCGTTTTCCCCGCATGATGCAGGAATACCTGGTTTGCCGTTTGCGGGAAAATTATCGCGCTAACCACGACCGGGTTATGAGTTTGCAGACCCGGGAAGACGCGCTGGCATATTGCGCCGGGGTGCGTGAAAAATCCGCAGATATATTTGGACCGTGGCCGCGGAAAACACCATTGAATATTCGCGTCACCGGCGAAATCAACCGTGGCGATTACATTGTACGAAATATAATTTTTTACAGCCGGCCAAACTTTCCGGTAACCGGCAACCTTTATTTGCCGCAAGGCCATGCCGGTCCGCGACCGGCAGTGCTGTGCCTGTGCGGACATTCATGGGAAGGCAAGGCATACGAACCGTACCAGTCATTTGCCCAGGCATTGGCGCGGATGGGTTATATAACTTTCATGATTGACCCTTTGGGACAAGGTGAAAGACTGCAATTCCCGGACGGCAAGGGAGAATCTCTTTATGGCCCCGGTCCCAGCTACCCAAGTGTGCGCGAGCATAACGCTATCGACCGCCAACTATCCCTTGTCGGCGATTGGGTTGGCCGCTGGTTCATCTGGGATGGTATCCGCGCCATTGACGTTATGCTGGAACAGGAAAATATCGACCCTGCCCGCATTGGCGTCACCGGCAATTCCGGCGGCGGTACCATGACCGCCTTCGCGGTGGCATGCGACCCGCGAATCAGAATGGCGGCACCATCATGCTGGGTGACCAGTTGGTGTCACAATGGCATCAATGAGGAACCACAGGACGCTGAACAATTCCCGCCCGGCATGTTGGCTGCCGGGTTAGAGCAAAGCGATTTGCTGCTTGCCCGCGCTCCCAACCCGGTTATCCTGCTCACCCAGGAACAAGACTTTTTCGACCAACGCGGTTCGTTGGAAGCATTTGAACGCCTTCATCACGTGTATCGACTGCTTGGTGCGGAGGAAAATGTCGGATATCATACTGGTCCCGGAACTCATAACTACTGGCTTGATTCCCGCGAGGCAATGTATAGCTTTTTCAACCATCATGCCGGGGTGAGTTTGCCGTGTAAAGAACCTGAACTGGTTATTGAAGAAGTCAAGGATTTGCAATGCACCCCCACCGGTCAGGCAAGCGATATTGAAAATGCACGCTGTTTGCCGGTAATTATTCGTGAACAATCACAGGCTTTAGCGGCAAAACGCGGAGAGCAATCTGGTGCTGAATTAATCAATCAGGTGAAAAAATTGCTTAAACTACCGCAAAGGGACACCTTGCCGGACTACCGAATTTTGCGTCCATGGAATGACCGTGGTTATGCCAGGCCATTTGCCAGCCACTTCCTATTGGAAACCGACCCGGCTTACGGTGCGCAGGTAATAGTGACCAAGCTTGAAGATGAAAATCACTCATCGCGTCCGTTAAAAGGAGAAGGACCGGCACTGCTGTATATTCCTCATTTATCATCGGATGTTGAACTGCGTGAAGACATACGAATTCGCGTAATGGAAATTGAAAATCCGGCATTTTTCGCCTGCGATTATCGCGGAATTGGCGAATCCCGGCCAGATACATGCCGACCAGATTCGTTCTTTGGCATGTATGGCAGTGATTATCATTATGCGTCATACGCCAGCATGTTGGGAGATAGCTATCTTGGTTGGCGGGTGCACGATATTTTATCAACCCTCGATTGGATGGCTTCATTCGACTATAACCGGGTGCATCTAACGGCACAGGGTTGGGGAACAATCCCCGCCGCATTGGTAGCATTGTTGGACGATAGGGTAGAAAAGATTACCCTCATTAACGCGCCAAATTCATTCGCGGAAATGGCGGAAACCACCATGCAAAGAGGGCCATACTCGGTTATATTGCCAGGGGTATTGAAAGAGTTCGACTTGCCAGATATCTATCGCGAATTATCAGCGAAAAATCTGCAGTTGATTGAACCGTGGGGTGCGACAGCAGGACCGGATACGAATTGGTAGGGAAGTTAGGGGGTAAGGTATTAGGTTATTAGGTATTAGGTTATTAGACCGTTAGTAATCAAATCCGAACATAAAAAGTCATGATTTTTATAAAGATCACTGAGCTTGTCGAAGAGACCCTATCTGAAAACTGAAAACTGAAAACTAATGACCCTAACACCTAATCCCCTAAACCCTTACCCCCTTTTTAAAAAAATGAAAAAATCTACTGGCATATTTTTGGCATTGGCGGCAGTATTCCTTTGGGGGTCAAATGCTGTTATCGCCCGTCACTTGGCACTGGAAGGAGTGTCGATGTCGGTGCTTGCTTTTTTGCGCGTGGCAATTGGCGGCGCTGTTTTGGCTATATGGGTTGCCGCGTCTTCTCCTGCTTCATTACGTACCAGTAGCGGGTTGTTGCGCGACCGTTGGGTTTGGCTGGCAATTATATTTTATGGCGGCAATATGCTGGTGTTTCACTGGGCACTGCGATTTACCTCGGCATCAGTCGTGATGATGCTGGAAAATATTGCTCCGGTGGTGGCGCTATTTGGCGGAGCATGGCTGTTTCGCGAACGGATAACCTGGCGCGCATTGTTGGCACTGGTTCTGGCTTTGGGCGGGGTATTTCTGGTTTGCCTGGCTGACCCGGGCATAAAAATGGCAGTCAGTACTGATGCTATCCGGGGGAATGCGTTGGCATTGCTGGCCGGAATCACCTGGGGCGGATATACATTGGCCTGCCGCGGACATGGCCGCCAGGAAAACAGCCGTAATGATGGCGCCATAGCCATGATGATAATGCTACTTGGCAGCGCAATATTGTTATTTCCCTCAATCATTGGCAGCGGCGGATGGCCAAAAACCATGTTTGCATGGATATGGGTGGTGGTACTTGGAGTAATGCATACGGCCCTGGCAACGGTGCTTTGGCGACTTGCGCTAAACCATATTTCTGCCTACACCGCGTCATTATTATTTTTATTCACCATCGTGCTTACAATAGCCAACTCCTATATTTTCCTGCATGAACAGGCTACTCCCCTGATGCTACTTGGTGCCGGATGTATCGTCGCCGCACTGCTGACAATGGTTAAACGGCAAGAAAATGGTTGAATAATTAATTATTTAAATCTTCTTTGACATGAATATCTCATATTGATAAAATTACTTTTAACATGAGTGGATTAAAACGAAACATATTAGTGATTCTTATACTGTTTATAATTTCAACGGCAGCGCTGGCTAACGCTGGTACATCGTTAATGTGGGCGACTGCCGCTCATCTTTTAATTGGTAATTTGTTTATTGGTATTCTGGAAGGTTTACTGCTTGCTAAAATATATGGAATTTCCGCAAAGAAGTGCGTAAATATTTTTATTCTTGCCAATTATTTTTCTGCATGGGTTGGTTTTAAAATTATATCTCAAATATGTCCGACACTCCCATTAGATATTGATAACATCTTGCCAATGTTCTGGGTAATGGTAGTTGCATCATATATTCTTACTATTATCCTGGAATTTCCGTTCGCGGTTTTTGCCTTCAAAGGTGACAACGAATGGCTAAAAAATCTATCCGTGGAACATTCCTTATCCAGACAGTTTCTTATGTTATCATTTTTGGGTGGTTTGGAATATCAAGTGGGACATCGTTATTTACCAAGACGAAGGTGGTTAACCCATCTGCTATAAAGTTGCCGGATAATGTTCAGATTTATTATATTTCTTCGAACGATGGCGATATTTACACCGGGTCTATTTGCGACAGACAATGGCAAATTATTTATGACCTAAATTCATCATATAATCATAATTATTTGGCTCTTCTACCTTCAAAAGATAATAATTATCTGTGGAATCTTGTTGCTCAACTACCAGTTATTGGTACTACTACAGCAGACGATGTTGTTATTCAAGAAAAATTAAAATTAACCCCTAACCCCGCAACATTAAGTGATATAAACGCATAATATCCATTTCTTCCCGCCTTAATAATAGTTTTAGACAGGCGGGATATTTATTTTTCTTCTCAAAAATATTTTAATAATTTTTTCAAAAAC
>JBIJDE010000177.1:0-8838 GCA_044344305.1 Armatimonadota bacterium | reverse complement strand
TCATGATTGCTCGTGTGGCTTCGTTAAAACAAATTGATGGTATGTTGCAATTGTTTAAGGTATCCCCCACATTAAATCATAGCTTTTGCGGCGGTCCAGTACTTGATGAAAGCGGAGCAGTAATTGGAATAGTAGCGAATGGCACATACGGCGAATATTATAACGGGAATGGTACTGATACTGTTATATCCTCATTGGCTATGCGTAAATCATTTGATGTTCCGGAATTCTCAATTTCTTACCCACAGATTAATGTTGAAAATCAACAGAGAACAACTGATTTTAATATTAATGCCGCCTTTGCATATCCATTAGATAAAAGTTATAACATGGCATTAACAATAAATGCCGGAACAAGTACTGAGAAAAAATATCTTGTTACCAAAGTCATGGATAGCCTGTATCAGGCAAAAATAATCCCGGTTCCACCATTAGATAAACCGGCGGCATTAGAACTAAAAGTTCAGAGTGAAAACAGTTTTTTTAGTTGTCTTATTCAAAACCGAAATATCTCTGTAAATGGCAAAGATATACCACTTGATACTATTGCCGCTATTGAGGGAATCCCTCCAGTAGTAAGATTACGCAATGGGATTGAAGTGAATGGTAAAATAACAGGATTAGATAACGTTGAAGTTAATATCGGTGAAATGAAAACTGCGATGAATCTGGCAAACGCAACTTCGATAGAGATAATAGATGCCGGTACCCAAATAGATAGTATAAAATACAAAGTTGCAATAAATCAGGATGATAAGTTGATTAAAGAGATAAACGGAATAATTCAAGTATATTCTCAACCAGTAATTGATTTTATCAATAATCAGAGGACAGGAATAACACCAGCAGTAATGAACAAGCCGTCAATGACAATATCATTGCCTGGCATAGCGGATGAGGTTATCGAAGGTGGATGTGGAAAATACTTGATTTTATCGTTTTTAAAACAGAAAAAAATTGTGATTTTTGATGTTAATAAATTAAAAATCACAAATGAAATTTTAATTCCGACTGATAATTTTAAGATTGCTGCAACTATAGATAAAGTGCTGGTGCTTCTTCCTAATTTATTCATCATACAAAGATATAATTTGAATAGTTCTAAACTTGAAATGTCAGTTACACTCCCCAATAATGAGATGGTGTTTCAAGCTATTTGTGCCGGTAGTTGTTCTGCGGGTCCGGTGTTGATAAATGGTTTTGATTATGAATCAAGGTCATATAAGTTTCATTTAATGGATTTGAGCACATTAACGCTGATTAAATTAAAAAACAATGTTTATATAGCATCGAGTTCTTCACCAATTATGAATATGTCAGACAATGGCAGGATATTTTCAGCCGGTGATAGTTGTTTTGGAAAATGGAATAATAGTGATATAGAAAGATTGCAAAGTCCAGCGTACCTAACGAGTTGTCCGGATTTTGATGGTACACTATTTTTCGGCAAAGATAAGGAAATACTTTCTAAGGCTTCTCAGTATAATAGATTGCCAGAGTTTAGATTATCAAGTTGCATACCCGCTGTCGGCGGGGTATATTTCATCGAAGTGAAAGATAAGAGTCTGACGTTTTACCTGACATCCACCATGAAAAAACTGGTAACTATTTCTGAACTTGATGATATAACAGTACCCAAAGATAGATATGCGCAGACTTTTCAATTCCGTCAGCAAATTCATTATATTGCCGATGCTAATTTATTGATATATCTTAATAGTGATAAAGATAAGTTATTCTTACGTAAATTATCGATTGAAGATGCATTAGCTGCTGATGGCATTGATTATCTATATGTAGCGTCGTTGCCAAAACCATCGTTTATCCCCGGATTAAAATATCAGTATCAGGTGAAAGTGAAATCGCGAAAAGGTAATGTGATATTTAGCTTAGAAAATCCGTTGCCGGGATTATCATTGTCTAAAACCGGCTTGCTGGAGTGGCAGGTTCCGGCAGACTATGCGAAAAAATCAGAAGATATTCTAATTTCGATATCAGATGATTCAAAACAGACTATTTTTCATAATTTTAAATTATCAGCGGAGTAGATAGGAATTGTAATGAAAAAGCTAATTGTAATATATTTATACATAATAATAACGACATCTGTAATGGCTGTTATGTATCCAGAAGCAATGGACAGATGCAAAGCGGCAACTGCTATGATTGCTAATCAGGGTGGTTCATATGCTGCGTTTTGTATCGATAAAAAGGGTTATTATCTGACACATGGATGTGGTTATAGTTTTTCAAATAATCCAAGGTTAATATTAAACGCAGGTGAAGAAAATCAGGAAATATTGCCATTTGAAAGTGTTTACAGTGATAACAACATCATTATATTGAAAGTTGACCGCAAAGTAGACTGCGCAGTGATGGAGTTTGGAAAAAGCACATCTCTGGTAGAGACTGCTGATGTTACAATGTTTGGCTTTCCTGATGGAAAAGGGTTGTCGGCAAATAATAATTACCCAAATGTTACTGTCGCAACCGGCAATGTTTCTTCAATACGCAAAGATAATCGAGAAAATATTGTGATTCAATTCGACTCGGTGTCGTCAAGAGGAAATATAGGCGGACCACTTTGCAATGATCAAGGTCAGGTAGTAGGTGTAGTTTCAGATACGACGGCGAATACCCGTCTAAACTTTGCGGTTCCTATTAATGGTATCTTGGAACAAATAAAGAAAAGAAAATTTGAAATTAGTTACAATCTTTACTATGAAGATATTTTGAAAGATAAACAATTTGATTTTAAAATTAGCACCATTTTGCCTGAATCAGAAAATTATGATGTTGAAATGATGTTATGGGACACCCCGGATAAACGATATGCCTATAAAGCAGAATACTTGGGTAAGAATAATTATAGCGTTAAAACAACCATTCCGCCTGTAAAGGTATTGCCTTTATATCATGTGTTTGCAAAGATTGGCGAACGGATTTATGAATTTGATACAGAACAAGAAAATATTTATTGCAATGGCGTTGCGGTGCCGTTAAGGAATGGTGTGGCTTTTAATAAAGGGAAATTATTGCTTAATAATAAAATTAATGATGGCGAAGTAACTGGTTTGGATGATATGCCTTTGTTTTTTGGCAAAGTAAAATTATCTATGAATTTGTCTGCTGCTGACAGTGTTTCGATTAAAGCTAATGAACAACAACAGTGTATATTATATTGTGTAAACATAAAAAAAGGGCAGAATATTGTTGAATCTTTTGAAGGAACAATGGTATTTCATTCTATTCGAGATGTTAAGAATACAACTTTTGTAGGAAATTTCAATATTAATGAAACACCACTATTTACTTCAACTGCAAATGTAAAAGTAGTCGCCCCAATTTCTGACGTTGTAACCGGATATGGTGGCAGATATCTGTTTTTGTATTTAAAGCCGATTAAGAAAGTGGCAGTTTTTGATGTTAATAGTTGCAGCATTACCAATTTTGTTAAAGTAAACACCTACAATATACTGATGGCTGCCGGCAATGATAAATTTCTGATATATTCACCACTAAATACCCAGTTAATAAAATATGCTACAATGATGAATAATCCAACTTTTGGCGTGTCATCTGCTACTATTAATGTCGATAGTTTATCAATGGGTGCTTTCTCAAATGGTCCTGTCATTGTTGGCACCAAAACTAAAACAGATACAAACAGTTATTCTTTATATAATTCGTATTCATTGGAAAAAATTGATAAAGATATGAAGCCGTTTACCGGAACAGATTTAAAAGTATCCGGGAACGGAAAAGTAATATATTACCAGAATGAAAAATCTATTGCCAGCAAAGCTATCATTGAAAACAAAAATATCACCATACAGCAAGGCAAATTTATCTCTGTTATTCCAGATATTGATGGTACATTAAATTACGGAGTGGATAACGGGATATACGATGAAAACCTTGTTCAAATAAAACCAGATGCATTCAAAGGCAAGTATCGCCCCATTAGCGAAGGGAATATTTTCTTTTCTGTAGAAGGTGGTAAAATTTCATTTTATCTCAAATCATCACAAAAATTATTTTATACATTAAACGATAAAATAATTGCTGATATTATTTCGGATGCGAATTTTGCCACGAAATTACCGTTAGAGAAATCGATTTTTTATGTTCCACAAGCAAAAGTTCTCATATTAATTCCTGCCACATTGGATAGGGTAATAGCATACCATTTGGATATTGAAACAGAATTAAAAAAATCCGGAATCGATTATCTATATATAGCTTCTAATCCGTTTGCTACTATAGGACATAATACTGAATATCAATATAAGGTAGATGTAAAATCAAGTGCTGGCAATGTTCAGTATAAGATTGAAAAAGGCCCTGAAAATATGAATATTTCCACACAAGGAATTTTGTCATGGAAAGCCCCTTTTAATGATTGGGGATCGACCGAGGTGACAATTGCTGTATCTGACGCATCAGGTACTATTCGCCGGCAATCATTTATTATAAATAAAAACAATCAATATTAATATGTACAGGCAGGAGAAATATATGCTGAAAACGATAATTATAACAATTTACTCATTATTGCTGATAACTACTGCATGTGCGGGATTATCACCAGATGTAGTTACGAAATGTAAAAAAGCTACAGCAATAGTAATAACAAACGAAGGATCGGGAACAGCATTTTGTGTGGATGCTAACGGGTATTTTATAACCAATGCACATGTACTTGAAAATGTTAACGACATATTAAATCTTATTATTATGCCGGGTACAAAGGAAGAGTTTTCCCTGCCAGCAACAGTATTACGGGTTGATGAAGATACAGACCTTGCAGTACTGAAGACTGATACCACGAAACAGCTGACAGCTCTGGAGTTAGGCAGCGATTCAATGTTATTTGACACTATGCCAGTAGCCGCTTTCGGTTATCCATTCGGCCAGTCTCTTGCTTTAACCACTAAAGTCTCTGCCAATGTTACAGTATCTCTTGGTCATATAACTTCATTAAGGAAAATAAATGGCAAACTGCGCGTGGTTCAGTAGTGACGGAAAACGGCGTTGTTATTGGCATTGTAGAGGCTGGTATTGTAGGAACTGGTGTGAATATCGCCATCCCAATAAATATTCTAAAGGAGATGGTTAACCGACCCGAGATTTCTTTTAATCCATCATTTATACCGATAGATAAACAAAATGTAATTACAGAATATAACATGAAAATCACCCCATTTATTAACAATAATAAAGCATTATCTGTGGAGATGGCATTTAATAAGGAAGACAAAGAACCACGAAAATATATGGCAATAAATACTGGTGGTAATAAATATCAGATTAAAGCTGTTCCGGTAATCCCGGATGCTGAAAGCAATAGTTTGAAAATATTAGTTCGTTCTGATACTGAGTGTATTAATGGCAATATGCAACCAGTGAACTTAAAAGTTGGAGAACAATTTTTATCACTCGATAAAGTTCGCACAATAGTATTTGACACTACAGATACAGTACAACTGGTTGATGGACGTACGATAAATGGTAAAGTAACCGGCTTGGAATCGGTAGATATTAAACTTGGAATAATAGCTGCAAAATTTGATTTGTCAAAATCAAAATCAATCGCTATCAGCAAACCCACAGCAATAAAGAAAGTTGATTATGTCTTGACAATCAAACAAGAAGATAACTTACTGGCAGAGATTCCCGGCAGTATTCCTGTCGCTTATTCAGGTTCTGATGATGGGAATATCACTAAATCAGCACCGCAGGACGAAATCATCAATCTTCCTGGTACGGTGTTGAATGTTATACCTGCCAATAATGGGAAATATCTCATTATCAGCTATTCAGACATTCGTCAGATTTCTATTCTGGATGTTGAAAAAAAGGCAATCATAAAGAGTTTTATGCTGCCGGCAGATAAGGTGATGATAGCGGCAAGTAAATCTAAAATGGTATTGTATATTCCTGATTTGAATTTAATGCAGCGATACAGTCTTGTAACATTTGAAAAAGAAAAGACTGTGTTGATTCCGGCAGAAAATAGAATGAACAAAATCGCCATGGGTGATGCATCTGATGGTCCAATTTATACATATGGTCTTCCACAACAGTTTGTTATCATGGACCTTGATACCTTAACGAAATCTGACATTAAGGTTAAAGGTTATTTTCCTGGAACACAAGATTTTAATCCGTCAGAAGATGGAAAGTCGATAGCATTTTGGACACTCAATAGTTACCCGATTAAGGTTGGGAAAGGAGTGATGAATGGTGATACATTTGAATTGACAGCAGCACCCAATGGCGGAGGATGTCAGTTACCAAATTATGATGGAACAAGGATTTATACCACTAGTGGTATTTTTTATAAAGATTTAAAGCCGGTAATGTATGACTATATGAATGGTCCAATATGTATCCCGGTATATGGCGGGAATTATTTCATATCTATGACAAAAGATAACATCTTTATTAATAGTGAACGGGATAATTTAGTGATGATAACAATGCCGGATGATTTAATTAAGATGATATATGTAAAAGATAAAAAGTTCTATGTAGACCAGGAACCTCGTATGAAAATATTATATAAATCATTACATTTTATCCCCACATTAAATAAGCTGGTGATAATTCCGGATGAATCAAATAAACTTGTCATACGTCAATTAGATTTGTATAACGAACTGATAAAATCTGGTAGCGATTATCTGTTAGTAGATTCTAATCCACCGCAGACGGTGAAAAATAGCGGGAAATATTCATATCAAATGAAAATCAGATCACGTTTGGGTGGATTATTATATAAATTAATAAGTGCTCCGCAAGGCATGACAGTATCGTCAACCGGACTTGTTGAATGGCAGGTTCCTGTCGGATATAAAAATAAGCAGGAAAGTGTAATTATAGATTTTAGTGATGCCATCAATCAGCATAATTTTCATGTTTTTACTATAACTATTGATTAATTTTCATTTGGAGGTAAATGATATTATGATGCGTAATATTTTAATATTAATTTCTTTAATACTGGTTATAACTGTGCATGCAGAATTATCACCTGCTATTATACAAAAATGCCAGGAAGTACTCGCTATTGTAGAAACTAATAAAGGAACTTCTACAGCATTATGCATTGATAGTTCCGGTTACTTTTTAGTTGATGCTGGAATTATTAATGAAAATGGTAATAAACTGAATATTATTGTTAATCCCGGTACCGCTCAGCAAGAAATATTACCAGCAAAAGTAGCTACAACTAATCGTGAAATTTGGTTAGCTTTATTAAAAGTAGAAGCCAACCATCCACTACCTTGCCTTAATTTGTATTACAAAGGTGAATATGTGGAAACACAATCATTAACAATATTTGCGTTTCCATTCAGCACCAGATTAGATTTTCAAAACTCTCCTTATCCAAATTTAAAAATGAAGACAGGAACAATAATGACGTTATACGGTACCAATGGCGTTATTAATTCGGTAAGGTTGGATGCTGATTATGAAAATGGATTTCGGTGTGGTATAGCCGTAGATGATAAAGGAGAAGTCGCCGGTATAATCAATGCTCCGTTTAAAGAAAATTATCAACAACAGAGGTATAATGATATTATCAAAGGAATGGTATTAATGACGGGAAAAGCTGTAATAAAAGCAATAAATCCAGTTAATGTTCAGAGTGATAAATATACCATATTAATGGATAAGGTAAATGAACCGCTGGATTATTCTTTTACCATCACACCATTATTGCCAGCATATAATAATTTTACAGCAGAAGTAACTATGCGTGGCACTAAGGATCCTAAGGTTTATCCGGCTGTAAGTTTGGGTGAAAACAAATACCAGGCAAAAATAATCCCGCAAGAAAAAACTGAAATAGTAGACGAATTATCTTTAGGGGTTAATTATAGATTTAATAGTTTTTATATGAATATAAAAAATTTCCCTTTTAAAGTTGATGATAAAGAGATACAGATTAATGATGTTTATTCAATAGAAATGGGTTCTCCTGCAAAGGTGACCACGACTAATAAGGAGATTATAACTGGAAAAGTAACTGGACTTGAAGCCGTGAAAGGTAAAAATTTAACGTTTGATGTAACTATGAATCTCCAGGATGCTGATAAAATTTTTATTAAAAAAAGTAATCAACCATCACAAGCTGAAAGAGGCAGTTATTTTATATACCCGTCAGTCATTATTAAATCTGATGATGATGACGTAAGAGTAAGTACTGTTAACAATTCCAGTATAACTGTTGTAAAAGAGATAGTAAAAAATCCCGGCAATCCCGGTATAAATCCAGGCAATCCAGCTTTCAACCCCGGTAATCCTGGTTTTAATCCAGGTGGGCCAGGTGGCCCTGGCGGCTTCAACCCCGGTGGTGTTGTATTTTATCCTGGTGGTTATAATAATCCAAGGCCGAAACCGAATGTACCGGAAAATATAAATGGAAATATACGAATAAGTAATGATTGTTCTTCAGATGACATCGTTACCGGTGGTTATGGCAGGTATATATTTTTTATTCAGAAAAAGAAATGGCGAATTATTGTATTTGACATGAAAGAGCGAAAAATAATTAAGACTTTAGAAATGCCTACCCAAAATACATTGCTTGCTGCCGGTCGAGATAAATTTGTCATGATATTGCCGGAGGAATTTATAATCCGTCGATTTAACTACACTACATTTGAATGTGATATGAATGAGAAATTCAATGTTTCGAATGTTATAAAGATTGGTATGGGTGCCAGTTCAAATGGACCACTTTATATGATGAGTAAAAATCGAGACAATTTTATTACGCTTATAGACTTGAATACCTTGAAAATTAAGCCTGTTATACATGAAAATCTT
>JBIJDE010000174.1:0-8895 GCA_044344305.1 Armatimonadota bacterium | reverse complement strand
AAAATCACCGCGGAATTAGATGGCACCACAGTTAAGGCTGATGTTGCGATAATCTGGGATTATGATTCATTGTGGGCATTGCGAATACAACCAGCATTTAGTAAAAATCGATATGCTGATGAAGTAATGCGCTGGTATCGCGCATTGACCGATGCTGGTGTATCGGTTGATATGATTCATCCGACTGCGGATTTCAGCAAATATAAAGCAGTATTCGCGCCACAACAATATATATTGCCGGATGACATCGCAGATAAAATGAATGAATATGTACGGTCGGGTGGGGTGCTGGTCACCGGTTTCCGTACCGGGGTGAAAGACGCGACCAGTTTATGTTATGAACGCACTTTACCAGGGAAACTTTCGGATTGTCTGGGAATAAAAATTGAAGAATACGAATCTATTACCTGGGAAGAGGGATATAAAGGCACTGGTGATTTAACGGGTGACTTTACTGCGATATCGTTTTGTGATTGGGTAAAACCTGTTGGTGCAACGGTATTGGCCGGGTATACCGAGTCGAATATGAATTCTTTTGCAGCAGCAACCACTAATAGTTACGGTAATGGAACAGCTTATTATATCGGTACAATCGCGAAAGAGGCAGAGTTTTACGCTAAAATAACCGGTGAAGTTATAAAATCAGCTAAAATTTCGCCATTGTTTGTACCTGGTGTAGGCGTTGAAGCCACTATTCGTGCTGGAGCCGGTAAAGAATTGCTTTTCCTGGTAAATCATGGTTTTGATACCCGCGAAGTAGATGTTCCTACTGGTAAAACAGAATTACTAAGTGGTGTTTTAACTACAGGTAAATTAGTTCTTGATTCACAAGGGGTAGCGATTATTAAATTGGTTTAAGTCTAAAGATTAAATATTAATTAAATATAATCAAAAACAGTCTTGATAGCTTTTAAATTCTCTTTGAAATGTATATAATTTATTATTATTCGGTGATATAATGAAAAATGATATTGTTTTCAATCGTGATGAATTAACATCTCGTCTGGGTGGCGACAAAAAAACTACTGACGAAGTTCTGTCAATATTTGTTGTAGAATTGGGTGAACTTCTTCAGTTGTTGCAAGACGCCATCGATGAATCTGATTATCCAAACATTCATTCAGTGGCTCATACCTTAAAAGGTGCTGCTGCAAATGTTGGCGCGGTATCCTTAGCTGATTGTTCAGCAAAGATATCAAAAGCGGCAGATGAAAAAGCGATTGATGAGATTAATATAAATTTAGATGGGTTATTACTTGAGGCAGCTGCTGTAATTTCAATAATTAAATATAATTATTGAAATTTAGTATGAATTGGAGAAATAGAATGACAAAAGATGAATGTGAAGAATTTGATTATAAAACCATGCGTGATTGGTTAAATCAAATTCGGCAGGATTATTCTAATTATCTGAATGCAATTATTGGTTACAGTGATTTAATAGCTTTTGATACTACTATTACTGATGAAAGGTTTCGTCACGATGCTGAGCGTATAAGTATGCTTGGCAAGCAGATGGTATTAATGATTGATGAGATACTTGACCCTATGAAGTTAGAGTCGTTACCATCAATTGAACTACGGGAAATAGGTATAATTTTTCGCCATACTTTGCGTATGCCCATGGGTGCGGTTTTAGGATATTGCGAATCAATGCATTCAGCACGCTGGTTACAGAATAACAGCACTTTTTATGAAGACATTAAAAATATTATTGATTCAGTAAATGTAATGCAGGAAATAGCTGTTGAATTAATTGATAACACATATTGCAAAACAAGATTGTCATTAAATGTATGTGATCCCGAGCAAATAAAAGAATATGAGCATTTCTGGGTAAATATTCCTCCGTCAAAGTTTGTAGTGCCTGAAACCCAGTCAGGTAAGATATTAGTAGTAGATGACAGTGTTACAAATAGAGAATTACTGGCGCGGTCTTTGCGACGATTAGGCTTTGAAATTGTAAGTGTGGAAAGTGGTCTCAAAGCATTAGAACAACTGGAAAAAGAAGATTTTGATCTGGTGTTATTGGACTATATGATGCCGGTGGTTAATGGTCTGCAGATTTTGCAATGCATTCGCAGTGTATACACTATGCCGCAATTACCGGTAATTATGGTTACTGTTAAGGATGAAAGTGAAGCTATAGTTGAGGCGTTGAAGAGTGGTGCTAATGATTATGTAATGAAACCATTCACATTGCCGGTTGTTACTGCGCGTATTCACACTCAATTGATGTTAAAAAGAACCATGACTGAGTTGCTGAATATGAATGAAGTTTTGGAAGGTCAGGCAATTAATGACGGGTTAACAGGAATATCTAATCGTCGTCACTTTGATGAATTTTTAACTCGGGAATGGTTCCGGGCAATGCGTTATAACAGCAATTTGTCTTTAATTATGATTGATGTTGATAAATTTAAAAATTATAATGACCTGTTGGGGCACGATGCTGGCGATACAATTTTAAAATTAGTAGCAAAAACAGCAGTTGAATGCATCGAAAGGTCAACCGACCTGGTTGCTCGTTATGGCGGCGAGGAGTTTGCAATCATTCTGCCAGGTACTACTATACATGGCGCCGAGACTGTCGGTGAGCGTGTCAGAGCATCCATAGAGGCACTTAATATCGAACATCCAGGCTCTCCGTATGGAAAATTAACTGTTAGTGTTGGGGTAGCAACAATGTTTCCATCGGCAGAACATTCACCACGTGATTTAATTGTAGCAGCGGATGAAATGTTGTATTCTGCAAAACATGATGGCAGAAATTTAGTTCGATTAAAAAATATGTAAGATTAATTATTTTTTTGTTAAAAAACCCAAAGAAATTCTTTATTTTTTTTGAAAAATTGATTATGATTATTACATTAAACCAGAAGGGGACTTTCATGTTCAAAATTAGTCATTTACGTTTGTTCTTCGCAGGATGCCTTTTAATAACGGCTATCCTCACATCTGTCGCCCAAGAGGCAATTACCTTGTCAAAAGCAACAGGGGTATTTAAAATCAGTAATCCAATGCAGATTATTGATGAATACTCTCCACTTTTCAAAAAGATTGACCGTGTTGTTGATACGATGCCTGCCGATTTTAAGAAAAAGGCTGACAAAGACAGCAAAATGCCTTCAGATGTCGCCGGTGAAGTTCGCAGATATCTAAATGATGCTGCCATTAACGCCTGTGTTGATATCCGTGGTGATTTTTATGTTGCCATGTATATGGATGTTGATGCATATCGTGAATATATGGCAGAACAAATGAGTGAAATTAGCGCGATGCAGGAGGATGGCATGAAGCCTGTTAAGAAAAATGATAAAGAGCAGATCGCGAAAATGCTTAAAATCTATGGACTTAAAATTATAATTCCAATATCTGACATGGAAAAATTTGAAAAGTTATTCAATGAAATTAAAAAGAAAGAGATGTCAGATTCACCAGTGTCATTTACCATGATTGATAAATATGCTGTCATAACATTTGATAAAGAGAAATTAAAAGCAACCAGAATTGATTTTGATGTAACTTTCAAATCAAAATGTTCCATCGCTTCCCATTCAAATAATCCCGGTGATGAATATATGGATGCTATTCAGGACAATATGCCAATGATGATAATGCCATTTATTACTCCAATACTTGATTTTGAAAGACAGATGTTGAAAGAAATTAAGTCATCAGATGCTGGTTTTGGCGTTGTGAATGATAATATCATGATGGAAACTTTCCTAACCCCTGTTCCCGGTGGCAAATTAGACGCTGCATTAAAAGCACCATCATCACCGGATGCGGCTAACGAAGCATTGTCAATGTTGCCGGCAAATATGGTGATGGCATCAACAGAAATTGGCATGGGAGAAGGCTATCCATCCGGTGCTGACATTATTAATGTTTTGCTGAAAACTATTGCGGCTTCCGGTACTCCAGCAAAATCGGCTTCATTAATTAAAGCTGTAAAAGTCCTGCAAGAACAGACCAACAAAGGCGGAGCATGTGGTTTTACATTACCAGGCGAAACCGCGGCATCAACATCGTCTATGGTTATGATTTATGATGTAAAGAGTGAAACTGGCGCACGCGATGCAATGACTGCCATTGTAAATGCTTTCCCAACATTCGTTGGGGGTATATTAAATGGTATGGTTGCTAATGAATTGAAACTATTCTACCGTAAAGATGCTGCCAAGATTAACGGCATCAGCACAGATCTGTATAGATTAATAATGAAAGGTTTCAGTCAGGAAACGGAAATGACCGGTAAACCTGCCGCAGAGATGGTAAATATCGAAATGCGCGTTGCATACGTGAATAATAAGATGATTATCGCTGTTGGTAAAAATTCTTTGACAGTATTAGAAGCGATATTGAAGGGGATAGACGCAAAAACCACCTTCACCACCTCAGATGCATATACCGGAATGATGGCGCAATTACCCGCAACCGGCGTTCGCAATGTGGCATATATCTCCATGCCCGGTGTAGTGAAAGCAGCCATCAAAACTTTCGTTCCCGGCACTGATAAAGATAAAATATTGAAAGTACTAACCAGAGTAGCAGCACCGAAAAAGAGTATCGTTGGATATGACGAAATTGTCGGCGGCGACGACCACACAGTAGTCTTATATCCGCTTGACCAGGTTGACTATATTATCAATGCAGTAACAGAAATAACAAAAGAAATGGAAAAAAATAAACCTGTTAATAAGACGGTTAAGCCAACAACGACAAAACCAACATTAACACCTGGAAACGGAAAAACTAAATAGAAAAATATAAAAGAACCGCACTCATGACAGTGGGTGCGGCTTTTTTTTGTATAAGCCACCATATAAAGAAATATCATGATAAATAGCAAAATCATCATTTACCCGAGAGGTGGTTAGAGCGTCTCTCTCGGTAAAAGAAAGAACCGTGAATAAGTTTCAGTATTATACGCGTCACCGAGACGGTGACGCCACGTTTGAACCACAGATTAGAATGATTATATATGATTCAAATGATTTTTATTTGTGTTGGCTGAAAACTTCTGATTAAATAATTTTCAATTTTCAATTTGCAATTTCTCCTATCCTAACCTTTTTCTAAACCGCAATGCGCTGGCGGTTATGATGGTTATTCCGAAGGTTAGTAGGGTTAGCATTTGCGGCCATAACTCGGGGAAGCCGGTTCCTTTCAGGAATACTCCGCGTACAATCTCCAGAAAATAGCGCATGGGTATGAACAGGGTGATGTTTTGGAATATAGTTGGCATATTTTCTATAGGGAAGATGAAGCCGGAGAGCAGGATGAATGGCATGATGAAGAAGAAGGCGGTTAACATTGCTTCCTGTTGGGTGGTGGAGATGGTAGAGATGAATATACCCAGACCCAGGGTGGTCATCAGGAATAGTATTGCGCTGAAAACAATTATAAGTATCGACCCGCGCACTGGCAAGTCAAAACCTATACGTGCCACTATAAGGATGATACAGAGGTCGATAAGCGCTATCACTAAATAGGGGAGTGTCTTTCCCAGCATCAATTCGAGCGGAGTTATCGGCGTTACTATTAATTGCTCCAGAGTGCCTATTTCCCGTTCTTTAACTATCCCCATCGAGGTGAGAATCATGGATATCATCATGATAATCATCGCCAATACCCCGGGCACCATAAACCGCACGCTTTTCATCTCCGGGTTGTACCATACCCGGGGTTGGTAATTTATTTGGGGGAGTCGGGGGGCATATTGTTTTGCCTTATTCAACATCAATTCAATTTTCGCTCTGCTGAATTCACGCAATACTCCTGTTGTGTATCCACCGATCACCCTCGCCGTTTGCGAGTCGGAGCCGTCAATAAATGCCGCTATCTGTGCCTGTTTGCCGGTGGCGACGTCAACTGCAAAACCTTTGGGTATCACTAACACCATTTTGGCATGTCCAGACTGCAAAGCCTCTTCAACCTGGTGATTATTAGCGACGTAATCGACAATTTTGAACTCTTTACTGGAGTCAAATTTCTGTATCAAGGCGCGACTGGAAGCCGTTTTATCGTAGTCGCACATGGCTGTAGCAATATTAGTAACATCGCTGGTAATGGCATAACCGAAGAGGAATAGCTGAAAGATGGGGGCTACAAAAATAAAACCCAGCATTTTTTTATCGCGCAGGGTTTGCTTGAATTCTTTAATAATAATTCGTCGTAACCGGCGAAACGAAAAGTTCATATTATATCGTCAGGTTACTTTGGCAAGCAGTAACCGTATTCGGTTAATGAGGATATCAAAATAACCACTATTTATTGAATGAAGAGAGAAGTTAGAAAAAAAATTTCTCTCTTCTCTCTTCTCTCTTCTCTCTTCTTATATTAGCTGCAGAACTCGCCACATTCTGATGACGCCTGGACGGCTACAACTTCTTCAATTTCAGGGATACGCTCTTTCACATAACGTTCCACACCATTTTTCAGGGTGGCAGCAGCATTTGGGCAACCGCCGCAGGCACCGGTCAGGGTAACCTTCACCACATTGCCTTCAAGAGCCACAAACTCGACATCGCCACCATGTGACTGTAGAAATACACGTACTTCTTCTAATACTTCGCGAACTTTATCTTCCATCATATTTTCCTTTGTAAGATATTAGCCGCCTTGGCGACCGTTCCTATTTTACCCTATTTAATGGGATTTATGCACCCCTAAAAAATAAATATTAAAAAAGTTGCTATTTCAAATGTGATAGGTTGACTAAATAAAAAACACAGAGGAATATTCGGTTTCCCCTGTGTTTTTATCAAATATAGAAAACTATTATGGTGCGTAAAGCTGGATTTTATCAATAATCAAACCACTGTTTGCGGTAGGATTATTTCCAATGGTGTTATCACCATATAATCGGATTCCAGTTACACTGCGGCAACCCAGGTATGACCAGTAAAATCTGTTGGCAGTGGTGTGATTAGCTGTTCCAACATCATCCCATGCACCACCTGATTTATATTGTAATTGAACATGATAATTACTCCATCGGTAAGCATCATCATTACTCATTCCAGAAGTAACCCGCATTCCTTTAATTGCAGTAGCAGTACTGAAAGTTATTCCAACATAATTTGATGTTGCTGCAGGATCGGCACGCCAACGATTAGCTGCAGATGATACAGAATCAACAATCATTGAAGCTCCTGTACTGGTGCTATTCGAAATAGTTGAAGCACCCAGTGCAATATTTTTACCGGGATTTTCTGCCAACCATTGCGCATTGCCAATACGACGATATTGACGTTGTAGGGGCGGTTGAGTACCATTCGCAATTACTTGTCCGCCAGATGATGATGGTGGTTTTAAACCGGAAGATAAACTAAAAATAAGTCCTGTGTTACTTGTTGTAGTCGCGTAGTATGTAGCAACAGTTTTATAACTACCCCCTACATTTAAGGTAATTGATCCGGTCTGTACCGGATCATCACGATTTTCATCTAAAACTACAGCACTTGCAGTTCCTGACCATGTTGAAGTAACAGTAGCCGGAGCACTATCTACCCAAGTATCTCCATTCTGCGCAAGCAAATTATATGGACAGGTTCCTATCATTACTGTCGAAGAAGCTGGCAATCCGCTTAATTTGGGAGCTGAACTTAATGGCGATACGTGGCCATCAGCAAAAGAACCAATAACATAACTACTGTGGCGGGTATCCAAATCATTAACAGTATAAATAATCTGACCGGCAGGTGTATCAAGATAGATACCACTTGCTGTGGTGGCAGCATGACTGCCATCACCAGTCACTAATGTTGAAGCTGGATCGTCAAATGATCCTATACCAGCACCCGACAGTAGATTACTATAAGAATATCCAATAGGAGTACTTTTTCCCAATGTTGGACAAATTAATACACCCGGGTCGACTTTGATATCGCTCCACACGGTTGCGGTGGAAGGGAAACATTCGTCATGGTCCTGAACATACATCTGTACAGACGCGACAATTTGCCGTTGATTTGATGTACAGGTGGTTTGGCGTGCTTTTTCTCTCGCGCGGGCAAATACCGGGAAGAGAATCGCAGCCAAAATGGCAATAATGGCAATGACGACTAACAACTCGATTAGCGTAAAGCCGCGACGATTAATCTTTTTCTGCATTTTTTACCTCCAAAGAGTCTTATCTATTTTAAAAGTAGATAAACTTAATTATTTATTTTATACTGATTCAAGATTTATTCAATAGGTATACTATTCCAATTTACGCCAATTTAGGGTAAAATATTGCCAATATGACAAACAGAATTGATACATCATATAATCCGCGTATTCATTTTCACGAATTAAATCGTATTTGCATGCGTATTAATCATTACATACCACCCGCCATTTTGCAGGGGTATCGCATGACCTTGCCGTTAATTTATGCCACTACACTGGCACCCAATCGTTCGCATTCCCCAGCCGAGTTTCTCCAATATCCTTCAACCTACGGCATGTATTTATGCGTGGAAGGTACTGGCAGTATGGTATCGCCGGATGAGTGGGATTTGCAGCCTGGCTCGCTGATAATTTGTCCGCCAGATAGAGATTTTCAATGGGTCATTAATTCATCCGGTATGTTGGTGTTTTATTTCTTTTTCACCATTGACCCGGCTGTTCCGGTTATGAAAAAGTTACCACGGGCAGTTTGGCCGCATTTTATTCAGGAATTGGCAATTATTGCTGATGAATACCGGCAAAACATACCCGGTTGGTCGGAACGTGCCTCTATAAGATGCAGTATCATGCTCTCACGTGTTTGCACCTTGCTGGGTACTTTAAAACCGGCGACACCATCACCTTACCTTACCCAATTTTTGATTTCTGATGTAGATAGTTATTTACTGAGTAATTTAGCGATGCCAGTCATGGTATCAGAAGTAGCAGAATATC
>JBIJDE010000455.1:0-4286 GCA_044344305.1 Armatimonadota bacterium | reverse complement strand
ATGAAGTATCTATAAAGCTACCAGCAAAATATTCCATTGCAAATTTATGCAACCTATTGGAAGATGACGGTGAAAAATTGACTATAAATAATGGTACAATAAAAGTCGCCATGAAACCGTGGCAGATTGTTACTGTTCGGTTGAAGATGTAGAATAGGATTATTTCTTTCAAATAATTCCTTGTCTGTTCAGTTATATTTATTAATTCAGTAATAATTCCATAGCCCACAGCATCGCTGTGGGTCTGGTTAATGGATAATTTTTACGCCCTGTAGGGGCACAATTCCTCAAAAAAAATGGAATTATGCTCTTACAGAGCGTAGATTACATGTGTGATTTCTACCCACAGCGATGCTGTGGGCTATGGAATTATTATATTAGATTATTGGGTGAGATGTGTGGAATACCATTCAAACCACCTCCTACCGCTAAATAGAAAAGGATAAATCATGCGAATTAATTTGTTGGTTTTATTTTTATTTGTTGTTGCAGCAATTGTGTTTGCTGATGTTAAAACCGGATCACCATTTGGCCATAACATGGTTTTGCAACAGGGAATAAATGTGCCGGTATGGGGTACTGCTACGCCTGCCGACGAGGTGACGGTAACATTCGGAGCACAGACGGTAAAGACAGTTACTGACGCGAATGGAAAATGGGCGCTGAAACTAAAACCATTAACAGCAAATGCGGTGCCGGATAAAATGGTGATTACCAGTGGAAAAACAACACTGACATTTTCTAATGTTTTGGTGGGTGAAGTATGGGTTTGCAGCGGTCAGTCGAATATGGAATGGATGTTGGGAATGACGCCAAAAACTGTGCAGAATTACGCTGATGCTGACGAAGGAATGGTTCGCATGTTCACTGTTGAAAGAGGACGTGCGAATATACCACAGGATTTTTGTCGCGGGTCATGGATGGTATATTCGGCAAAAACCAGTGGTAGTTTTTCCGCAGTTGGGTATTATTTCGCTCGCGAGTTGTCCAATGCATTACATGTTCCGGTTGGTATGCTCAACTCATCTTTCGGCGGCACCCGTGCAGAACCATGGGCAAGTCTTGAAGGCATGAAAGCATCACCGGTATTTCATAATCGCGCCATGCAATTTGAAAGAGCGGCACAGTTGTGGGCGACAGATAAAGTAGAATTTGCTAAAGAACAGGAAAGGGTGAAAGCTGATTACCCGGCAAAACGTGTGGAGTGGTACAAACTGCTGGACGCAAAAGACCCGGGATTAAAAGAAAAATGGATGTCACCATCAACAAAAACAAAATATTGGCGTGAAATAGATTTGCCATCAACAAAAGAAAATAATCCGCTGACAGATATGGTCGGTTCGTTATGGTTTCGTAAAGATGTGGAAATACCGAAGTCATGGGTTGGAAAATCAATACAATTACGTATGTGCCCGATTGATGAAGTTGATGACACGTATGTAAATGGAACCCATATTGGCCGCACATGGTTTGAAACGACAGAGTTCTGGAAATTACCAAGAAATTATAACATTCCTGCCGAATTGGTCACATCAACAAAAATAAATATAACGGTGCGGGTGTTAAATCTATATTATGGCCTTGGTTTTTTTGGCACACTAGAATCAATGTCATTAACTTTGAAAGAAAAATCTGACGGCAGTGCGGTATCTATATCCGGCAAATGGCTGTATACCGATGGTATGCCGATAACATTCAAAGATATGCCGGCGCAACCATTGAACGGCCAACCAGGCAATACGGCAAACGACCCGTCGGTATTATATAATTACATGATTAATCCGCTGATTCCTTATGCTATTCGCGGTGCGATATGGTACCAGGGAGAATCCAATGCTGATACACCTACAGAATATAACGAACTTCTGAGTACTGTTATAAAGTCATGGCGCAATGCATGGGGTGAAGGAGAGTTCCCGTTTGCAATCGTACAACTTGCTAACTTTATGGCACCGCAGAAATCAGCCGTAGAAAGTGGAAGTTGGGCTGAAGTTCGTGAGGCACAGACGAAGACACTGGCATTGCCAAACACCACAATGGCAGTAATTATCGATATAGGCGAGGCAGAAAATATTCACCCGCGCAACAAAACCGATGTCGGCAAGCGGTTGGCATTAGGAGTATTGGTAAACACGTATAAACAAAATATCCCGCTCTATTCTGGTCCGGTATACAAATCTATGCGTGTAAAAGGCAGCACCATCAAATTGAAGTTTAATTTCAGTGATGGACTAAAATGTAAAGGTGACAAATTAAACAGCTTTGCTATCGCTGGTACAGACAAAGTATTCTATCCTGCCCAGGCGATTATCGACAAAGATACCGTTGTAGTTTCGTCAGACAAGGTAAAGAAACCTGTCGCGGTTCGATATGGTTGGGCAAATAACCCGCCATGTAATTTATACAACAGCTCCGACCTGCCCGCCGCACCATTCCGCACCGATGACTGGGTGACTTATCAGGTGGCGAAGTAGTTATGGAGAGGCATATTATTCAAAATATCTATAGGCTTGTGCAAAACTTATCTTTATTCTAAATTATGCAGGTACTTGCAAAACCTATGTATCGTAAAAGTATTACGAGCATCCTGCTCGGATATTTGCAAGCAAGATGCTCGCAATACATTGGGTTTTGCTATTCCTCTATAAATCGTTGTTTAACGTTTTTTTGAGAGAAAATCAGTAACTGACACCGAGCGGAAAAGCTATGATGGTGTTTGTCCCCTCGGGTTATGCAAAAGCCTCTCTAATAAACTTTTATATTAAGTCACCGTTTTATTATATACCCTTTTCTGCCCGTTCAATAAGCGCGTCCTGCAGTTTGTTATTTAATGTTACAAACTTTGCGCTTAGTCCGCTTATTCGTATGGTTACGTCAGCGTTGTTTGCCGGGTCAACCTTTGCCGTGCGCAAAGTTTCCGCAGATTGCAGGTTGAAATGTAGATGGAAACCACCGCTGGTGAAGTATCCTTTTACCAGCGATTTTAACATCTCGACGCCAGTATCTCCGCGTAAACTATCCGCTGGCAGTGATAACGCTAACGGGTTTCCGCAACCGCACAAATTATGTGCTATGTATGCTGTTGATGATAATATTGAAGTTGGTGTTCCGCCACAATTGCTTGACGGACCGCAGCCATAAGATAAATTATCTGTTTTGCGACGACCGTCCGGGGTGGCGTATGGATGGTCGTGAATATCAGCAGTGAAACGGAAAAAGGCGGGGTAGGGGCGCACTTCGTTATTCATTCTACTGTCAAGCACCATACGCGCAATTCGTTCCGATATTTCGGCTGCTAACTGGTTAGTAATTTCGTTGTCCGAACCGTATTTACCGGATATAGTCGATAGCTTTCTTTGCAATATCTCATCAGGAAAATCATTATTTAAAGCAGTTGTTAATTCTGACATCGTCAATTCATTGCTTTTAAAAATCAACTCATTGATAGCATGAAGACTGTCGATAACGGTGCCAATTCCCAGTATATTCACACCAAATAAATTGTAGTTTGCACCGCCTGCTTCTAATGGCATTGCACGGTCAACACACCCGTCCATCAATACGCTGCCAAATGGTGACGGTGCCAGATCTCGCCAATAGTTCCATGTATTCTGATAACTGGTTGTCACTGCTTGTTGATAAATAGCATCTACATAGTCATACCAGCTATTTAGAAATTGGCGAAAGTCAGTAGCTCTTTGTCCATTGTCGGTATTTAAAAATTCATTCAGCAGTTTTGGCAATGTAGGTATGTTGCCACCTACAGTATTTGGGTAGCAATCACCTTGAGTTGTAGCTTCATAGCAACCTACAATTCCATAATCTCTTGCACGCTCTAATGGTATTCCAGCAGCTTGCAACCCAGATATTGCCGAACTATCATTAATGAATCCCGGCTGGCCGGTACCTATTGCTGCTAATTTACATGCTTCGTCGATGAACTGTTCCGGAGTATTATCATGATATCGTATGCATAATGATGGCTGGGTTACCCGTAATTCCTGCATAACCTGCAGCATTAATATTGATAACGGGTTAGTGGCGTCTTCACCATCGCTATTCACACCGCCAAGCGTTAGGTTCTGGCTTTCCTCACCCTCGCAACAACGCAGATAAAACGCGGCAACCATATTCGCGGCATCATTCATGTCAATAATTTTCGATTTTATATCATTATATAGAAATGGCCACAGGCACTGGTCAATACGTCCGAAAGATATGGCAGCAGATGGATTTTCGGCATGGAGGAATATCTGCATGAACCAGACCATCTGCAATGCTTCATG
>JBIJDE010000411.1:0-4793 GCA_044344305.1 Armatimonadota bacterium | reverse complement strand
AAACGTTTCAGCGACATGGCAATCTGTAATGCATTTGCTCTATTATCGGCAGAATTAGCCATCTCAAGCATTGTCAAGGTATGTCGATTGATAAACTTCTTGAATGCATGCATAGCGCGAAGGAAAGATTTCAGGTTTATAGTTTCATCTTCAGTTAACTCATCATTTATTCTGGCACTAATTTTCTCTATCAAACCAGTAATTCCATTTTCCAGCAGTGCCGCATAATTATGTACAATATGTCCGGGGTTGTGGGCATATCCCAATTCATATAATTTGTCATTAACTTCCGGGGTAAACCCAAAAGAACAGAACTTCTGACTACCGGCAAAGATATCACCGGCTTCACAACGAATAATAGCCTTCTCCGCGAATAACTCCATCATGCGGGTGCGGCGCAAAATAGCTGGCTGTCCTACCGTTTCCTGATATGCCAGCAAACGTGCATCAGCAAAAGCTGTCAACTCATCATCGGCAAAATATATGGATCTGCCATGTTTTGCCGTTGCCTTTGCACTGTTTATTATATAAGCATCATATAGTCGCTTAATTTCAGGTGAAAATTTAATCATGTTTATTACGGTACTTTATAATTTTGATTTTATAAACTCTACTACAGCATTACCAAGTATATCGTATCCCTCTGGGGTAAAATGCACACCATCAGGAAGTAAAATATTATCTCTACCAGCCTTATTCACCACTTCATACAGGTTGTCCACTGGTATGTTAATTTCTGCTGCCACCTTATTAGCTACTTCGTTGTACGCGGCTACGTCAACCTCAAATCGATCGAATCCTTTTGTTTCGTGGTGCCATTTCTGGTTAACCGGTGTGGTTGATGCCCATATAATTTGTGCTTTTGTTTCTGTTTTAATTCTTGTGAATATAGTTCTCAGGTTTTCTTCATATTCTATCAGGTCAATCGCTGGTTCATTTGATCCATACTCTTTGCGCAGGTCGTGCAGGCCGCAATTGATATGTATAACATCTGCAGGTTGGTTTATCAGCCATTCATTAATGTGTGATAGGACATTGCGGCTATTTCCGCCATTTTCTTCTGGTTGCCAAATTTCATATTCATCTGACAACATTTGATGAACTGTTTGCTGATATCCCATACGGATAGAATCACCAATTAACGTTAATTTTTTCATACATTTAACCTCAGACTATTTTGCTATGCGGTAATTATCTTTATATAATCCAATTTCCGCAATAGGAATTTTATTGAATCCGATATTATTTAATGTTTCTTCATCATTTTTGATATTATAATCCCCTTTTTCGATATCAACAAAATCAGGAGTAATGGTGTATACTTTATTGTTAACAGCATTGAAATTATTAACAGAAAAATTATCTGACTTATATAGTATATTTCTCAATGCGTAATTTGTGCCTTTATTATCCATCATATTTGCTAATGTCGGATACGTTGAAATATATAAGTCGTTTGAATATACATTACGAGGTGCTTTATTGTTATAGATTTGCTGCCACATACTGTTTCCTGGGTTCCATCTTCCGGTAATGCTTTTGTTGCATTCGACGAAAATGTTGTTATCAATGATATTGTCGCGTCCGCTGTTTATTTGTATCGCGCCAAAATTACCGTTTGACGCGCGATAAAAAATATTGCTGTATACCTGCATTCCGCTAATCGCGTCATCAAAACGTATAGCCGCCTGACCGTGAACCGCGTGTTCGCTGCCGGTTTTTCCGATATTACTGAACTTGTTATATCTGAATATTACACCTCGATAAGTTGGGTTGCCGAATAATTCCATGCTCCCCTGGTCATCAGATTCCTGCACCGCATCATGCACATTGTTATATTCAATTATATGGTCATTGCCTTCAATTCGCATCACGCTGCTGGGACTACTATACATTTCGTTATGTGCCACACGATTACCGACACCTTCAAGTTGTATGGCGGGTGTATAGGTACGGTCGATACGTCCAAAATCATAAATGCGGCAATTCTCCACAAAATGTTCACCAGGAGTCAGTGTTTCACGATCACCGCCAATTACCTCGGTGGCACGCCGGCCAATGGTGAATATATCACTGCTGAGAATTCCGCATTTTTTACCACCATTAATAGAAATTCCGTTGCCGGCAAATCGCTTTACTTCCACGCCGTTTATCAGGCAGTTATCACAATCTTTGATAACTATTCCGTTATATCTTGCCAGATCAAATGTAATGCCTTCTATCCTTATATTTGCGGCTTTATTCATCGATATCATTGGGACCGATAATTGACCAAGTTCAATAACTGCCTGTGCTGGGTCAGACGGTGGCCATAAATAAAGTATGCCGTTTGTCCGGTCGATATACCACTCGCCGGCTTTGTCTATCTCTTCCAACAGGTTGAACGCGTAATAGATAATTCCCTGCCCGGGGTGCATGCCGGTTCCGCCGTAACTATACGATTCGGCAGTTGTCATTGTTTTTGCGGTAGTATCTATTTTTGCGATTTTTATTGTCGCGTCTGCCCATAAATATTTGAAATAACCAAATAGCCAAAAGTTATCCGCCCTAACCCATCTGTCATGACGGGGTGAATCATATTCAATAACAGATGGTTTCACATCTTTTTCACCGGGTTCAATTAGTTTTTTGATTTTTACAAAACCTTCGTTCGGCCAACGTGCCAGAGTCATAGGTTTGGCGTTGAAATATAGCTCTATAGTGGGGGGTGATGCCGGTTGCCCAAAACCGCGCACTTTTAAATTACTGTAGTCAGTTATTCTCAATGCTTTCAAATCGCACTGGTAAACTTTACCGCGCGATTCTTCAGGCAGGCGCGGCAGGATATTTTCATCTGTAACCAGTTTGAATCCTGAAAGCCGTGAACCGCCGTAAAGAGTGACAGTTCCTTTCTTTTCCGCGCGGTATATAACAGGGTATTCTGAAGTACCATTGTCCGCGGCATTCATGTTGATAGTATCTTTTATTTGATACTCACCGGGCAGCAATGTTACCGCAATGCTGCCTGTTTGCAATCCTTTGTCCTTTATTTCGCGTATGGTATTACGTGCTTTTTCGATAGTTTTAAAAGGCTTTTCTTTTGTCCCGTTATTCTCATCATTGCCATTGACAGCAACAAAAAACTCTTTTGTTATCTTTATTTCCGGAATAATTGTGCGGGTTGCCGCTGGGTCACGCGGGGAAACTCCTTTTACAGTTCGTTTGATTTCTTTAATGCGTTCTTCCGCCTCAAATCGGTGAACTTCCGGATAAGAGTTGTTATCCCTGATTTTTTCATATTCTGCTATCGCGTCATTTAATCTATTTTCTAACTGATAACTTTGAGCAATGCGAATGCGCGCGATGCTTTTTTCCTGCGGTGATGATTCGCTTTTCAGCAGCTTTTCACATTCCTCGCGGACAGCAGCAGATATTGCTGCCGGTTCAACAGCAAACAGAGAAAATGCACCGATTATCAGCAATAAGCATAAAAATAAGTATCGCGCGAACTTAAATGTCGAGATTTTAATTTTCATATTTATCATCCTTTTTCTTCTGTAATGATTTTATGCTTTTTTATGAAGTTTGGGTATATAAATTTAGTTGTATTGACGATTAGGTACAGTTTAGATAATATATTTTTACAGATAAGTAATGTTATCAATTTCAATCGAGGACAAACATGGGAATTATAGCTAATTTACAAGCCTTAAATCGTAAAGCACGATCTGAGAAAATTCTTTGTAATTTTCTTATTCCAATAAATAAAAACCTGCCAACAATTGAGAGTGAAAGTGAAATTAATAAAAAAACAAAAGAAGAAGTTGCTTTTCGTGTGGCAGCGTTATTCGTTGTTGCATTAAAAGGTGAAGGTATTGAACAATCTGAAATTGAAGAAATTATAAAAGATTATGATGTTGTTAAAGAATACTTATCACCTGAAGAAAAAGCATTTATTCAAAATCCATCACCAGCAGATGAAGATTCTAATAATTTTAAATGGAGATATGAATCTGCATGGACTCTACTTTGGGCACTTGGTTATGTTGATAAATTGAATAAACCTGTTGAAGTATGCAATGTCCCACTTGCAGTTAATCTTTTAAAAGATAAAGGTATAGACAAATTTGTATCTGATGCTAAATTGCGTTCATATTCTGAAATTCTTGATGAAGCAGATTTAATTTATCGTTATGATTGGGCAATTGTTGATGCCAGGTTAAAAAATAAGCCAGCACCATCAGAATTAGCCCCTGGTATTGTTTATGAACGTCATTATGCGTTAAATTGGCTTATTGGTTATATGGATGAAGAATGGGATGATATAACTACTGACACGTAATTAAATTTTATAAAAAGGTAAGTATGACAATATCGGTGCAATTTATTCTATATGAAGAAGTTCGGGTAAAGGCAATACTTCGAGATTTATCCGAGTATAATAATTTTAATCTAAATAAACATCCACCACAGGTTGGAGATGTTGGTTATCTCATTGATATATTGCATATTGATGGTTATCCAGATCGATTTATCGTAGAAAAATCAGAACCTTCTACGGGAGTAGATATTTGGCTCAGTGAATTTGATAGTGAAGAAATAGAACCTGTAACAAAATAATAAACTTGATAATCAATGAAATAAACATCATTTGAAATAGTATCCACAGAAAAGTCAAAGGAACAATATTAGTAGATAATAGTTAGTTAGTAACCTAAACTCCCTAAATTTTAGCGTATACAGCATAAAAATGCAAAAAAACTAATATACAGTTGAAATAGTCATCTTTAAGCTTCTTTTTTTAAGCTTCTTTT
>JBIJDE010000169.1:0-9096 GCA_044344305.1 Armatimonadota bacterium | reverse complement strand
CTTGCCAATTAGTAGCAGATGGTGTCGATTCCATTAACATAAATGGCTTTCCGCCTTTCATACTACGATTTAAATTATGAACAAAAGCAGAATAAGATGCTGTGCTGACATCATCGACTTTATGGTGCCATGAAGGATAACTATCCCATGAGATAACATCTATTTTTTCTGCCATTTTAAAATAGTCTATTACCGGGTAAAATCCCATCATGTTAGTTGTTACAGGCGCATCTGAATATTCACGAATTGCTGATATTTCATGACACATAAAATTAATGTGCCTATCAGATACAAACCGTTTCCAATCTAAATTCATACCATGGACTATCATTTCTCCATGTGGTGCAGGTGCTTCTATTTGACTCCAATCATTATAATTGTGACTCCAAAATGATGCATTCCATGCAATATTCAATTCTTTTATATCATTATTGTATTTATCTTTTAACCATAACCTAAACTTTTCTTCACATAACGGACAGTAGCATTCGCCACCATATTCATTTGATAAGTGCCATAATAATAATGCTGGGTGTTCCTTATATCTTTCTGCTAAGCGCCGATTTATATCACCGACTTTTTGTCGATATATCGGAGATGTATAGCAATGATTGTGACGTGTTCCAAACAAATTACGCACACGATTTGCTCCATAACGTAGTACTTCAGGATATTTCTGAGTCATCCAGACGGGACGCGCCCCTGACGGAGTAGCTAAAACAGCAAAAGCATCTTGTTCAGCCAGTCTATCCATAATTTCATCTAACCATGTGAAATTATATACACCATCTTCTGGCTCAAGTATTGACCATGCAAAAATACCAACAGTCATAGTATTACAGCCAGCCAATTTCATTAAACGAAAATCATCGTCAATAATTTCGGGCATATGCAACCACTGGTCAGGATTATAATCACCGCCATGTAACATGTGTGGACATTTTTTATTAATAGGGTCATATTTCATTTCATCACCTCATAAATCTATATAATCTATTCTGCCTTTTAATTAAAAACCTTCCATTTTTTATAAATAAAAAGTATATTAAATCCATGAACACCAACATTACAAATATCAACCTTTTTTATATTGAATCATTAGGTTGTGCAAAAAACAAAGTAGATGCAGAACTAATTTCTGGAATTATGATGCAAAATGGATGGAGAATAACAGATAATGCAGAAATAGCGAAATGTATTATTATTAATACTTGTTCGTTTTTAGAATCATCTCGTGACGAAGCTATCAGTGTCATTGACCATTATTCAATAATAAAAAAAAGAAACAATTGCAAATTAATTATCACAGGATGCTTACCAGAACGAGATAATGAAGATATTTTATCTCGTTTCCCACAAATTGACGCAATTGTCGGAATTAATGGATATAACAAGATTCATGAATTCGCTAATACTATTACAAATAATGACCAGAGATATATTCCTCCATTTTCAGGTGAATACAATAATGATAACTATTTATCAAGACCACTTAGCGGCGGGTATGGCTGGACATATCTAAAAATAGCAGATGGTTGTGATAATTGCTGCACTTATTGTGCTATTCCGGGTATTCGCGGTAAATATCATTCACGATCATTACAAGATGTAATTGATGAAGCAGAGAGTCATGTGAGTAACAGAAATGTCAAAGAAATAATTCTGATAGCTCAAGATACCAGCAATTATGGTGTTGATACAACTGGAACACAACAACTTCCTACTTTATTAGATGAATTACAAAAGATTTCTAAGTTAAAATGGATTAGAATTATGTATACTCATCCAGCGCATATGTCTGATGAAATTTTAGCGGCAATGGCGAGAAATAATAAAGTTCTTCCTTATTTAGATATTCCTTTACAACATATATCTGATAGGATACTATCAGATATGAATAGGAATATAACTAAAGATGAAACTGAAAAATTAATGAATAAAATTAAAAGCAATATCCCCAATATAACCATCAGAACAACTTTTATTGTAGGTTTCCCTGGTGAGACAGAAGCAGAATTTGAAGAATTATATAATTTTATCAAAACTGCAAAATTTCCAAGATTAGGTGTTTTCAAGTATTCTGCAGAATATGGAACACCTGCGTATTTAATGGGTAATCAAATAGATATTGAAACTGCTGAGAAAAGATATAATTTAATTATGGAATTACAACAAATAATAACAAATAATTGGGCAAAAAAACTTATTGGAAAAGAATTAGATATCATTCTTGATGTTAAAAACGATGAAGAGATCTATCCCGGGTACAGTTATTCTGGCAGATCAATATTCGATTCTCCAGATGTTGATGGTTTAGTCGTTTTAAGGAATATTACCGGATATTCTCCTGGAGATATCGTAAAAGTAAAAATCAACAAGAACTTCATTTATGATATTGGTGGTTATATTGTTAATCCTCGCTAAATAATGCGATTTTTGATAAAATATAGAAGATGAGTAAAAAAATACACGATATAGAACCGATGCCATTAGAAATTCAGAATGTAGTGCTGGCAGCTTTAGAATTTTATGATACTGACTGGGAAGAATCCTTAGCAGAATTAGAAAGATTAGCTGAAACTGCTAATGGAAAAGTAACAGCCGTTATTACACAGAAACGTGAAAAACCTGATGTTGCGACTTACTTTGGCAAAGGTAAAATAGAAGAAATTAAAGAATTGATGGTTCGTACCGACGCAGAAATTTTAATTATTGATGGTGAAATTTCTCCATCTCAACAGAGAAATATTCAGAAGGCTATCGATGTTCAGGTAATTGATCGAACTGGTTTAATTTTAGATATTTTTGCACGTCGCGCTCATACTGCTGAAGGAAAACTTCAAGTAGAATTGGCTCAATTGGAATATTTGCTTCCAAGACTCGCAAATATGTGGTCGCATTTAGAAAGAATCCGAGGTGGTATTGGATTACGTGGTCCTGGTGAAACTCAGATTGAAACCGACCGACGATTAGTACGCGATAAAATATCTATGCTTGAAAAAAAAGTAGATGAAATCAAACATAGACGTAGAATTCAAAGAAATCAACGAGCCCAATCACAGATTCCACTCGTAAGTCTGGTAGGATATACAAATTCTGGCAAATCTACACTTCTTAATGCGTTATCACAAGCTGGTGTATTTGTAGAAGACAAGTTGTTTGCGACTCTTGACCCAACTACTCGTGATGTTACTTTCCCTAATGGTGCTCGCGCACTTGTCAGTGATACTGTAGGTTTTATTAGAAATTTGCCGACTCAATTAGTTGCTGCATTCCGTGCTACACTTGAAGAAACTACAAATGCAGATATTTTAATTCATGTTATTGACGCCGCTAATGTAAATTGGATGGAGCAAGTTGAAACTGTCGACAAAATTTTAAATGATTTAGAATCAATTGATAAACCAATGTTAATGACATTTAATAAAATTGATATTGTTGATGATTTAGAATTGTTGCATAATCTTGCTTCACGTTATCCAAACAAAGTGTTTATAGCAGCAGGTAAAGGTGAAGGATTACATGAACTCGGTGATGCGATAATGAATATGCTAAGAGCTTCATGGATAGACATTGACGATGAAATCCCTATGAAAGCATCAATTTTGTCTGCAGAATTGCATGGACGCGGCGAAGTTATTGAGATTGAATACAGAGAAAACTCAATTTATTTACGAGGACGCGCACCTGCAGATTTAGCATCAAGAATAAAGGCAAACTCAATTTAAAATAGATACATCAGTTATGTTCAACAAATCATTGTTTCTCAGCTATAAAGCTGTAAATCGCATAATCTGTGTCTGCAAAAAACGGTAGATAACAGTGTAAATTATAAATTAATCCATTTTTACCTGTATTCACTTTACAGGATAAATCACAAAATGTACCCGAATAACCTGAAGCATTTATACCAGGCATCTGATTAAAAGATATTAAATCTGAAGAAATAACCTTGGGCACAATAATATTCTTTCCATATATATATCCTTTATATGCTTTATCATTTAATTCTGGCATTGATATATAAAACTTGGAAATGTCAGATGAAACTATTTTCTTTATTATTGAATTATCAGGATTACAAACAAAATTCTCATCATTATTCCAGATAATCACTGGAACTGGTGGCAGATTATTAAGATTAAGCAATTTATTTTTATTGGATTTGATACTTTTTATATCAATAAGACCGTTCCAGCTATATGAACAATGATAAATGTTGTTTGAACTTTTTACTTTTATCTTTACATCGCGTGTTTTATAAAGCAAAGGGATTTTTAATTGATTAACTATCTTCACTTTGCCATTCATCTTATATTCTGATGAAGATGAGTCATCAGTAAAAAATGTAATGTTAAATTCGTCATCTGGAACTCTATAAAAGAATACTTCACCAGATTTATTACACACATATGAAGGAACGAATATTTTCGTTAGAGATTTTTCTAAAATACTATTTCCAAAAATCAAATAATCAGAAATTGATTTCTCTTTATATTCCAGACGAGAAACAACACCACGAATTCTGTCAGGATATCTTTTGGAGTTTTTATTGTTTGCAAAACTAACAGAAACTATCTGAAGTTTTGGCAATACAATTTCGGCCACTTTTCCACCATTACCATTTTCTAATTTAACTTCCTTTAAAATAGTATTTCTAAATATCTCACTTCCATATTCAATAGAAACTCTTATCAAATTTGCATCGTCAGGACATTCTTTTAAAAGTATATTGCCATCATCACTAAGTTCAGGTATCTCAATTTTATGCTTATTCTGATATCCTACTCTTACATCTCTTACTATCTCAGCCGCATTTGAATTATCTGAATATCTAAGTGTTAACAACACTCCACTTATTTCTTTTGATGGTTGAGAAAATACAGATAAAATGCAAAATACAAATGCGGCAAGAACAACAAGTTTCATTATAAAGTGCCTTTTGTACTCGGTATTCCTTTTTCTCGTGGATCATCAGATAAAGCTTCACGTAAAGCTCTGGCACATGCTTTAAATGCAGCTTCAACAATATGATGAGTGTTTGTTCCGCTTAACATTCTAATATGCAATGTTAACCCACCATTAATTGCAAGCGCACGAAAAAAATCTTCGGCTAATTCAGAATCCCAGTCACCGACTTTTGGTTGTGGCATGATTACATCCCAGGCAAAAAATGGTCTACCACTACAATCAACAGCAGCAATCATTAATGTTTCATCCATTGGCAATATAATGTCACCATAACGCTTAATACCTTTTTTATCACCTATAGCTGAATAAATAGCCATACCCAACGCTATCCCTAAATCTTCAGTTAAATGGTGAGAATCAATGTGCAGATCTCCATTAGCTTCAATCTTCAAGTCACAGCCGCTATGCTTGGTAAAAAGCTCCAACATGTGATCCATAAAACCAATACCTGTTTTAATTTCTGATTTACCGTTGCCATCAAGATTAATCTCTAAACTAATCTTTGTTTCATTTGTGTTGCGAACAATATTTGCTTGTCTCATTTTATTCCCCTTGTAATGTTCTAATTTTGATAGATTTAGCATGTCCTTCTAAGCCTTCATGTTCCGCGAAAGTGATAATCATCGACTTATGATATTCTAACCATTCTGGAGTTACACGTATAAGTGAAGAACGCTTTAAAAAGTCTGTCACACCAATACCACTATTAAATCTCGCAGTTCTACCAGTTGGTAATATGTGACTTGGTCCGGCGCAATAATCGCCAATAGGAACGGGAGAATAACCACCTAATAGGATAGAACCGGCATGCTTTACCATTGGTAATAGTGATTCAAAATCTCCAACCGCTAATTCCAAATGTTCTGGTGCAAGTAAGTTTGACATTTCTGCAGATTCTGTAATATCACGAGTAATGATTACAGCACCTCTATCATTTAATGCTTTACCTAAATATAGTTCTCTACCGGAGCTTCTTAAAAAATCATCAACAGCTTCTAATACATTTTTTGCATATTCTTCATTTGTGGTAATTAAAATACTTTGCGAGTCTTCACCATGTTCAGATTGACTAACAAGGTCAGCGGCTACCCAAGTAGCTGGTACTGTTCCATCAGCAATAATTACAACTTCACTCGGGCCATATAATCCGTCAACGCCAACATCACCGTAAAGTGCTTTCTTTGCTAATGTTCCAAAGATATTTGCAGGACCTACAACTTTATCGACTTTAGAAAATGTTTCTGTGCCATACGCCATAGCAGCCATTGCAACAGCACCACCTAACTTATATATTTCTGTAATCCCTAATAAATTAGCAGCAGCCAATACGCCGGCAGGCATTGTACCATCTTCACGACATGGACCAACCACAACAATTCTTTCAACATTTGCTACCTGAGCTGGAACTACAGACATCAATAATGATGATGGAATAGATGCTTTTCTTGTCGGAACATAACATGCAGCACTATCAACTGATGTATGCCTTTGACCTAAAAACATCCCCATCTCATATTCACCCATAAAATCTGTAGGCAACTGACTTTTATGATATCGTCTAATGTTCTCCGCGGCAAATGTCATTGCAGTTATCAATTCTGCATCAACTTCATTTAAAGCATTATGTAATTCATCTTCAGTAACTTTTAATTTATCTAAAGTGGCATCTTTCCAATCGAATTTCCTGGTTAATTCCAGAATTCCACTATCACCCTCATCACGAACTTTTTTCACTATTTCATCGACTATGTATTGAACCTTGTCAAGGTCAGCTGATAAGGGCATTAAAGCCTTATTAATATCTGCCATTTTCATTTCTGATGTCTTAAATATTTTCATTGATTATTACCTTATTTCAGTTGCAATATCTCCATTGCATTTTTACTTGTAATTAATTGTATCTCAGCATTGCTGAGTTGTAAACTTTTCACCAAATCCAACTCTTCTGATTGACTTTTCCATGGTGAATCAGTACCGAAAAGAATCTTTGATACGCCATGCTTTTTCATCAATTCAGATGATTTTTCAACCCCTATTTCTTCAATAGAAAAAGAAGTATCAAAATAAATATCTGTTCCGATAAGATACTTTTCCACATCATTCCACATTTGATAACCACCCATATGAGCAGCAACAACCTTTAATTCAACATTATTATCTTTCAACGATAATAAACGTTGTGGGGTACAATGTATCTCACCTGGTAAACCGATATCAATACCAGAATGGAATAATATGAACATCCCAGCTTCTGAAAGTAATTGATACATCAAATACAGACTTTTATCATCAACAAAAAAATATTGATAATCAGGATGTAATTTAATTCCTTTAATATTATTCTTTGAAAGATATCCAACTTCCTGCTTCATATCATCAAATGACATCCCCGGATGTAATGTACCAAGACTTATAATTTGTGGATAGGTATTAGATAATTCAACAGTCCATTTGTTGATTTTTTGAACTTGTTCAACACGAGTTGCAATATTTGCAATCACCGTATAATCAATGCCAGAATTAACCATTGACTTCATTAATCCACCCGCTGTAGCATCTGTGTGTGGATCAATTTTTGCTCGTTCTGCAAGAACTGGCAACGCATTTTTTGCAACATTATCTGTAAATATATGTGCATGAAAATCTATGATCATTTGTTTCTCTTTACATTTAAATCTGCTTGAAATATTAACTATAAAATATTTTGATATTAATTAGGTATTACTTTGCTGATGATTTGATTGATATCATCAATGTTTCTATTTTCCAAATATTTCATTAATCCATCTAAAATTTCTAATGGCGCATAAGGATTATTAAATAATGCAGTACCTATTGCAACGGCAGAAGCTCCAGCCAGCATAAATTCTATAGCATCTCGCCAATCAGATATCCCACCCATTCCTATTATCGGAAGTTTTGTAGCATTTCGTACTTGCCATACCATACGAACGGCAATAGGCTTCACCGCAGGTCCTGACAAACCACCGACATTATTAGCAAGAATCGGTTTTCTCGAGTTGATATCGATTCTCATGCCTAATATAGTATTGATCAAGGATAGAGCATCAGCACCACCCTGTTCAGCAGATTGAGCTATAGCTGCGATATCAGTAACATTAGGCGAAAGTTTAACAATTAATGGTTGACGACAATTCTGTTTAACCACTGAAGTAATTTGATAAACCGAATCACAATTTACACCGAATGCTACTCCACCTTCCTTAACATTTGGACATGAAATATTAAGTTCAATAAGGTCAGTATCGGATTCAGAAATTTTTTCTGCCATTCTAATATATTCTTCAATTGTATTACCAGCTATGTTGGCAATTACTACACAACCTTTATCTTTTAATAATGGTAATTCTTCTCTAATAAACCAGTCTACTCCAGGATTCTGTAGTCCAACACTGTTTAAAACCCCCGCAGGAGTTTCTGCTATTCGTGGTGGTGGATTTCCTAATCTTTCTTTTAAAGTTAACCCTTTTACACAAATAGCTCCTAATTGAGATATGTCATAAAAACTACTATATTCTCTTCCAAATCCATATGTTCCCGATGCGGTAATAACCGGATTTTCCAACATCACCCCAGCGATATTTATTCCAAGATTAATCATCTTACCACACCACCTCTTCAGCTTCATAAATAGGCCCATCTTTACATACAAAAGAATGGGTTTCAGTTCCATCAATTTTATAAGTACGGCAAGCACAAACCAGACAAGCCCCCACCCCACACCCCATTCTTTCTTCCATAGATACTTGGCAGCGAATATTGTGCTTCTTTGATAATTCAGCAACTTTTCTCATCATTAAACGAGGACCACAGGTATAAATAACATCTGTAGTGGATGATAACAGATACTTATCTAATAAATCAGTTACTAATCCATGATAACCTTGACTGCCATCATCAGTTGCTATATTAACTTTAGCATTATAATTTTCAAAATCTTTAATAAGTGTTACATATGATTTATTTCTAAATCCTAAAAAGATATTCGGTGATATATATGTTTTACATGTTGCTAACAGCGGATAGATTCCGATTCCTCCTCCAACGAATACGGCATTTTTATCCGGAGATAATAAATCGAATCCTTTTCCTAAAGGGCCTAAT
>JBIJDE010000011.1:0-29027 GCA_044344305.1 Armatimonadota bacterium | reverse complement strand
CGGCGATTTTTATGACGTTATTCAAGTGTCTGACAGCAAGGTATTCGCGGTAATTGCAGATATCAGCGGCAAAGAAGCATTGAAGTTTCCATTATTCAAAGCCGCCTTTTTATCTGCCGCGCATTTTGAAAACGACCCCGTTGTGATAATGGAGAAAACCAGCAAGATTTTATATGATTTTCTGCAGCCAGATATGTTTATTGCCGCGGTGGTAATATCAATAGATCTTAATGAAGGAATAATGAAAGTTGTTAATGCCGGCCTGGATTTACCGGTACTGGTGAGAAAAAATGGCGATATGGAACGACTGAAAAATGGCGGTATAATAATTGGCGTTGATAAATCATCCAAATACACCTGTGATGAAATAGTATTGAATCAAGGTGATACGATATGCGTATTCACCGATGGGATCACCGAGGCGCGAAACCATGAAAAACAGGAGTTCGGTGACCATACAATTGCTTCTATAGTAGTATCCGGTGTACGGATTGATTTATCCGCAAATGAAATAGTAGAAAATATTTTCCAAAGAGTATTAGCACACACCCACAAGGCCCCGCGCCGTGACGACATGACCATGATGATGATTAAATATATCCCGGAACCGAAATAGATCAAAAGTTTGGTGCGACAAGGCAAAAATCCGGGTAGCCACTGGATATATTACAGGGATTAAATTTACCGGATTTAACCCAGTCCCCTTATTCTGCCAATATTCTTCATTTTATCGGCTTATAAATTTGTCAAAATTTAACCAGGGTGATAATGAAAAAGTGCGGCAGCATAAGGGGACTGGCTTGCATCATGAAAATTTAGTCTATGTATAAAAATTAGCAGAACCATGATGCGCTGCCTGTACCCGGCAGGATAAACTCATAATAAGGATAAGCCGGGAATAAATTTCAGCGTTTATCATTCTCTTGCACAGCCAGCGTCACCGGGACGGATGACGCCACGTTTTTATTGCCGGGGACAGGCAAAAATCCGGTTTGCCACTTGTTTTATTACAGGGATTAAACTTACCGGATTTAACCCAGTCCCCTTACACAGCCAATATTTTTCATATTACCGGCTTATGAATTTGTAGAAATTTAATTTTGCTGAAAATAAGGAAGTGCGGCAGTAGTAGGGGACTGGCTTGCATCATGACAATTTAGTCTACGTATAAAGATTAGCAGAACCATGATGCGCTGCCTGTACCCGGCAGATAAGGTTAAATCATTAGAAAGTAAAATCAAACAAAAATCTTAACAATCTGTCAAATAATAATGTTAAAATATAACACCAAAGGCGGAATAAAAAGATATGAAAAAGATTGTTGGGTTGTTATTGTTAGTTATGGTGTGTGTCAGCAGTTATGCTGCTACCTGGGGACCGGTGCAGGGGAGCGTTACCAGTACATCTATTGAGTTCTCATGGCGTACCGATAATGGTGCGGAATCGTTGACATTTGAAGGTAAGAAATTTCTTGGGTCGCCTACCGGGAATTATCGCAAAGTCAATTTGCGTGATTTAGAGCCGGATAGCGATTACTCGTACAGCTTTAATTTTGGCGAAGATGTGGTGCGGGAATACACATTTCACACCGCTCCACTGGACAGTGACGCGTCGTTTACCTTTGTTGCTTATGGCGATACACGGACAAATTATACAAAGCACGCGGAAATAGCGGCAGCGATACTCACCCATAATCCGCGATTTGTAATTAATAGCGGCGATTTGGTAGAGAATGGTGATGACGCTGATATGTGGAAAAGATTTTTCACTACTGCGCGTCCTATGATGGCAAACACGGTATATTTGCCGGTTGTGGGCAATCATGAGCATAACACCAGCTATTTTGCCGGTATATTTCCTTGGACAAAGGGTGTCGGGGTGGTGGCGGATGATGCGTATTCGTTTATTTATGGCGGTGTGCGGATGATTTTCTTAAACAGTACCCGTAATATTGATAAGCAAGCGGGATGGCTTGATAGTTATTTAAAGGAAAGTGGTGAAGGGGTGAATTGGACTATTGTCACCTGTCATTACCCGCCATATTCATCCGGACCCCATGGCAGTGATAAAAAAGCACAAAAAAGTTGGGTACCGATATTTGAGAAATATAAAGTTGATGTAGTTTTTGCAGGGCATGACCATTTTTATGAAAGAAGTGAGAAAAATGGGGTACAATATATCGTCACCGGTGGTGGTGGTGCGCCGTTGTATAGCCCGGAAACAACGAATAATCCATATCGCGTATTCTCGGTAAAGGCGTATCATTACATGGTGGTTAATGTAAAGCCGGAAACCATGACGATGAAGATGATGAAGTTAAATGGTGAATCAGCTGATGAAATACAGCTTGAAAAGACTGACGTTAAACTGGAAAAATAAAAAGATGAAAATATTTGCAGCAATATTCGCAGTAATTTTGGTGGTAATTGTCTACTCGGCAGATTCCCCGCAGTTGCGCTGGTCGATGACCAGCGAAAAAGCGCGGATAGTATTGGATGCGCCAGGTGGTGAGTCTGCACAGTTTGAAGTAAAAAACGGTGGTAAACAATTAATCGTTCATGTGCCGTTAAGTAAAGCCTTGCTTTATCTGATTACTCCCATACCACCATTGACCCTCGACGGATTGCCACCGGCGGCAGGTGAAGACGGAGCAGAAAAATATCTTCCTTTACCATTTAATTTTTTCAAAGATGATGTGTTATCCAACGCAATGGTAACGGTCGACGGCATAAACATGAATTTGGAATTGAATTTATTGAAGGCACGCAAGTTTGTATTTTTAACTATGCCGGCAGATAATAATAAACCATTTCGAGCCGTGATTGATGTATACAAAAACTTTAAAAATATCTCTGAGACCACATTAACCCCGGCGATAAAATATACCCGATATGAAATTCAGGATGATACCAGTTATATTTTTGCGCATTTTGTTACTGTAGATTTGAATGACAAACGCGTCGCATTAAAGGTTGTACCTGCCGTTGGCAAAGAAAACGTCGTAGATATGACAACCCGGGTGGGAGGCGTATGCGGAGTGAATGCCGGGTATTTCATGGGTGATGCGAAACCGGTAGGTTTGCTGAAATCTGCGGGACAAATATTATCAATGCCGTTGTGGAAACGCACCGCCATGGGACTAACCGCGAATGGCGGCGTGAAGTTTGGCAATCCAACCGGCGGATACACAGTGATATTCCCCGATGATGTGGAGATGGAAGCACTGGAACATTTAGATGCAACAATATTGCCGATACCGCCAACTGCTGAGGTTTATCCCGGAAAAATATATTCTACCGCACCGGCAGGCAATAATACCATCAGCGTGATAGTGAAGAATAATATCATTACCACACTTCCAATCACACCTATTCCGCTACTGAGTGATGAGTATTGCGTGCTGTTGCGCGGTGGAATGGCAGAGATGTATCGTGGTAAGCTGAATGTGGGTGCGACATTAAAGGTATTTGAAAAAATTGCCGCTGACTGGCGCGATATTAACGATGCCGTGGGTGCTGGTCCACGCCTGTTGAATGCCGGCAACGTGGCAATTACTGCGGAAATCGAAAAGTTTAAACCAGATATTGCGAAAGGTTCTCCGTCCCGCACCGCTATAGGTATAACCGCTGATAATAAATTGATTATGGTGTCGGTAGAGGCACCAAAGGTATATGGCGGTGGCGCCACTCTGGACCAGTTGGCGACATTTCTAAAATCCCGCGGCGCGGTGGATGCGATGAATTTTGACGGGGGAGCCAGCACCACTATGGCGATAGGCAATTCCGCAGTGAATCTGGATGACAAGGCATGGCGGCGACCAGTAGCAAGTTCATTGGTGATAACAGACGAACGTATGCTGGGGAAAATTGCCGCGACAAATACAGTGAAGGATAAGTAATGACGATTGATTTCACCGGATTATGCCCACGGGAGATTAGCGAAAAAATAGAAAAAATGACATTGGCACCCCAGGCGGCTAAAAGTGCATTGACTCGCGGACGGTTGCGCTATTCCGAACCATGCCCATACCGTACCGAATATCAACGCGACCGCGACCGCATTTTGCATTGCAAAGCGTTTCGCCGGTTGGCAGATAAAACCCAGGTATTCATACAATCCACCCGCACCGATCACATGCGCACTCGCCTGACCCACACGCTGGAGATGTGCCAGGTTGCACGTACCATCGCCCGGGCATTACGGCTTAACGAGGATTTGGTAGAGGCTATCGCAATGGGTCACGACCTGGGACACAGTCCATTCGGACACTCAGGAGAGGCAGCACTTAATAAAGTTTATCGCGAATATGACCCAAACGGAGATTTTCACCACGCCATACATGGTGTGCGGGTGGTCGACCTGCTGGAAAGAGACGGTGAAGGCTTGAACCTGACCATGGAAGTGCGTGACGGCATATTAAAACATAGTAAAGGCGACGCCGACTGGTCAGGGAAAGGCGGCATGCTCACACTGGAGGGTCAATTAGTAGCGCTTTGTGATCGCATAGCCTATTCAAGCCATGATATCGACGACGCTCTGAATCAGGGAATACTAACTCTGGACGAATTGCCAGACGATGTGTTGCAGGTTTTGGGACTCACCCACAGCACTCGACTGACCGCCATGGTAGAGGATGTTATAGCGGCAAGCAGCGAATTAACCGCCATAAAAATGTCGCCGGACATGACGGTAATTACCAATAAACTAAAAACCTTCATGTATGAAACCATCTACACCGTACGGTCAATGCCCCTGGACTCGCGCCTGTTCATCAGCGACGCCATCCAAAGCCTTTTCCACCACTATATGGAATATCCAGAGAGTATGCATTGCGACCCCGACCTGCCGATACCTACCCGCGCCAGGTTAGTCTGCGACTTGATAGCCGGCATGACCGACAACTACGCCGTAACCCAATTTGAGAAAATATGCGAAATAAAAGGGTATTGCACGTTGTACAGGAAAGGGTGAGATTAATTGCAAATTGCAAAATGTAAATTGCAAATTTCACCCGTAAAAAGAAAGATATTTAGTAATTGAAGTCACCGTTTGGAAAGGGGTGAAGCCCGGCTATTCCGGCAGTGACTATCATTTTAACATCTACTATAATTCACCAGTAAAAATTCTCAATTCTCAATTTGCCATTTCTAAATCCCCAACCTTACAAACTGCTCAGGCGGGGCATCATTGGCTATCATGAGTTCTTTCATTAGTTTTATCATCCGCGCTTCCACCTGCGGGTTGTCTATCGGGTGTTGTTGTTCGGGGTCATTTTGCAGGTCATATAGCGCGGTGGGGAATTTTATTTGCCGTGGCGCACCGGTTTCCAGGGTATGCGCGGTGGTATCAAGTTTTAGCGTTTTCAGACCTTTGGTGAATGAAAATGGTGGTGCCAATTCTGCGGTGGCGAGAAGTTCATTATCCATAAATGCCCGTCCTACGCCATGGCGGGTAGTCATCAGGGTATATTCGTACAATGGCGCATTTTCTGCAACCGGACCTCGCATGTAAAGGTAGCGACCGTCTGTACAATTTACCTGCCCGCCAAACAGGCCGAACAGACCAACTTCGCGAATTGGCTTATCAGATGCAATAGTTTCCCGCAGGGGGATTCCCTGCATATCTGGTGGCAGCGGCAAGTTGAAATAATCAAGCAACGTTGGCGCGATATCGATAGTCTGCACCAATGCGTCGCGGCGTTGACCACTTACTCCGCAGCGCGGATCCCATATGAAAAATGGTGTATTTGCGACTTCATTGTAAAACGGCGCCCAACATTTTGCCCAGCATCCATGTTCACCCAATAGAAAACCATGGTCGGTATTGACTATCAGCATGGTATCTTTCCATAAGTCGTGTTCATCCATGAAATCGAGTATCTTGCCCAGTGATTCATCGCACATGGTATGCAGTGCAGCACTTTCACGCCGACAGCGTTCTACCTCTTCCGGCGTTTGATTAACATAGTCGTATGGCGGCCAATCAAAATGCGGGGTATCGTCACCTGGGTACATGGCGCGAAAACGTTCTGGCGCGAAGTATGGCTCGTGAGGGTCGAATGTTTCTACATGCAGGAACCAATTGTCTTCGTTGTGATTGTTTTCAAGGAACTCAAGAGCATTGGCAAAGGTAACCGTCTGGTAATGGTCTTTTTCATCAACCATATTGACGCGGTTAGTCCAGTAGTTGCATGAGCGTCCCAGGTTGTCGACGGTTTCTGGAATATCCGGGGTTTTTATAGCCGCTTTCCAATGGTCATATTCTTGTCCCCGCACTATTTCCCAGCTTGAATATCGATTATGGTAAGTAGCGCCGCCATCTTCCCAGTAATGGTAGTGGTCACTTATCAGGTGCGAATATATGCCATTGTCTTTTAATATCTCCGGCATTGAATCATCAAATGGTTCGATGGGTCCCCAGCTGCGATGCAGGAAATTATAGCGTCCAGTATGAATATCGCGCCGTGCCGGCATACACGGCATGCTGGCGACATAAGAATTGTCAAATGTAACCGCGTGTTCCGCTAACCGCTGGAAATTCGGGGTCTGCACCCAATCGCTCCCATATGGCTCCAGCATCCGCCGATTTAACGAGTCAAACATTACCATGATAGCTTTCATAATTTACTTCTTTCGATAGAACAGTGTTAGGCGAAATGATAGCTTTGTTAAGGTGGTGTGTCAATGAAAATTAAGTCTGGTTAAAGAATTTATTTTTAACAACAAAAGACACGAAAAGAAAAGATGATTGTCCAGGCAATGACCATCATCAACCCTCCATCAACCTTGCCGCCTTCTCCAGATATTCTCTGTGGTAATCAGGAATCAGGCCATCTTTATTCGGGCCAATATTCAGCAAAAAGTTTGCCCCATTTTGTCGGGCAGTTTGGTGCCATTTACATATTGTTTCTGCTGATGGGTGGCTATATGCGCTGCCTTCTATCCAGAACCAGTGCGGGTTCAGGCTGGTGCAGAATTCCAGTGGCAGATATGTTTCGCTGTTATCCGCCAAAGTGAAGACCGGGTCGGTTATGGGCTTACATACTTTTTCTTCATATATAAAATCAAAATGTTCACTGGTGCGAATATCTACCGGGTGGTATCGCACTGCGCCAGGCCAGTCGCTGCTGGAGTTTTTCACCACCAGACAATCCGGTTGCAGTGAATGAATATGGTTATATAACTCCACCCATTCCCAACGTTCGCCATGGCATAATCCTGATTTCGGGTCATTTTCCCATTCCGGGTTGAATGCCCATTCCCGGGTTTGATGGTCTTTGTCCCAACCACCATCAAACCATATCTCTAAAATGTCGCCATACTGGGTAAGCAATTCAGTCATTTGGTTGCGCATATAGGCTGCATATATTTTATCATCATCATATTGCGGGTAATTGCGGTCCCACAATGAATAATACAACCCTACCCTGATGCCGGCACTACGAAATGCGTCTACAAACATCTTAACGATATCTGGCGAACCGGGAGAGTTCTTAACACTGTATTCGGTGTATTCGCTGGGCCACAGGCAATATCCGTCATGGTGCTTGGTTGTCAGCACAGCATATTTCATACCGGCAGCCACGGCGACATCTGCCCACTGGGCAGGATCTACTAATTTTGGATTGAAATTTTCCGCAGGAAATCTACCATCACCCCATCCACTGTCGGTAAATGTGGTAGGGCCGAAATGGATAAACATTCCATACCCGAGTTCCATCCAGGCTTTTTTTGCTGGCGAAGGAAGTATTGATGTCATAAAATAGCACCTTATTTTCGTGATGACTGATAATAGAAATCTTTATGTAATGTGTCAATAAAAACGAAGTAAGGTTATTAAAATTAGTTTTAACCACGAAATACACGAAAAGCACGAAAAAAATAGTTATCTGAGATTTTTATTAAATCTTATCAATATTTATTACAGGAATTTCGCTTGTTAAATCTATTGTAGGGGCAATCCCTTGTGGTTGCCCGATATTTCCCAAAAAAGCGAAAGTACTATTATTTATTTTCGTGGCTTTCGTGATTTTCGTGGTTAAATTATAAGAATTGTAATCAGGATGAAATTTTACCAAACGACAAGATACCTTCTATAATACACGCAGTTGCTAACCGGGGAAAGGACATTGTTATGCGAAAGATTGTATTTAAGTTGCCCACAGTTGTTAGTATGGTAGTTCGACAGTTAGTCGTTGTATTCAGCCGAATTATGTCTGAACGTACTGGATTATCGGTTATGGATGAAGGATCTGGTGATTTTACCATTAATCTGATATATGACGACTCTTTGGGTGATGAGGGATTTCGGATTGATGATATTGATGTTGGAGTGTGTATATACGGGTGTGACGACCGCGGGTTAGTTGCCGGGGTGGGTAAGTTTATTCATGATTCGCAATATGCCCCTGGTGAGTTCACCCCCGGCAATTGGCGCGGCACATCAATACCGGTTATGCCGGTACGCGGTATATACTTTGCCACGCATTTTCACAACTGGTATCACGATGCGCCAATTGAAAAAGTTGAATATTATATAGAGGAATTGGCATTATGGGGTATTAATGTACTCAGTGTCTGGTTCGATATGCACCATTACACTGGTATTAATGACCCGGAAGCACAAAAAATGCTGGAAAGATTGCATGCCATGTTGATGGCGGCAAAACGTATCGGGATGGATACCGGGTTAACTACTCTTGCAAATGAAGCCTATGCCGATAGTCCAGAGTCGCTACGTGCTGAATGGGTTGCCGGGCAAAATGGATATCACCACGAACCTGCAGGACATTATCATGTCGAGATATGCCCGAACAAACCCGGTGGTACCGAGTTAATCCTGCAATTTGCCGAGGAGCGAATGGCATTTTTCGATGATATCGGCATTGACTATTATTGGATATGGCCCTATGACCAGGGTGGTTGCACTTGTTCTGTTTGCGCTCCCTGGGGTGCTAATGGATTCCTTTCTATTGCAAAGGAGATTTCTCATTGTGTTCGCACGCGTTTTCCACAGGCGAAAATCGTCTTATCTACCTGGTATTTCGATCATTTCGTCGATGGCGAATGGTCCGGGTTAGATGCCGCATTCGCCAATAAACCTGATTGGGTTGATTTGCTGTTGGCTGATGATTACGGTGATGATTTCCCAGCGTATCCGCTGCAGCATGGCGTTCCAGGTGGTTTTAAAATGGTTGGTTTCCCTGAAATAAGCATGTATAATTGCAATCCATGGGGTGGATATGGTGCCAATCCGTTGCCGGCACATATTCAATCGTTATGGAATCAGGCACGTACTCGTCTTATCGGCGGATTTCCATATTCCGAGGGGATATATGAAGATATCAATAAAGCAATCATGGCGCAATGTTATTGGAACCCAACTAAATCAGTCGCAGATACCGTCCGTGAATATCTGTCTGCAATCGGTGTTGTTGATGTCGATAAAGTTGTGCGTGCAATTGATATCCTCGAGAGTGCTTTCCCACATTATTTAAGTATTGATAATGGCACTCGTCATGTCAGTTTTGGCAATACAGAGTGGGCGGGTGAAGCCGCAAACCTGCTACTGACTATCGATGCGGAAATGCCGGAATGGGCACGCGCAAACTGGCGATGGCGCATACTATTGCTGCGAGGAATAATAGATGCTGAACTTGTGCACAATAATTTTATTCCCAATGATGCTTGCGACATCGCTTTCAAAGAATTAACGAAAATATATCATGCACAAAAAAATACCAACAGTTGGGTGGCACCGCCACTTGAGTTAATTAGATAAAGGATACAAATATGCATATCGTACCAATTAATGAAGCAGAGGCGATAATTGACCCATTTTGGGATTCAGCACTTAGTGAAATAGCCTTGTGGACTATTGAATCAGGCACTGATCATGGTCTTGTTGTTCGTCAAAACTGGTGTTGGGTAGAGTTTGAGTGGGCACGACGACCAGAAAGTGGATTGGCATTGCGAATGCAGCGGAATTGCGATATTTCCTGCGCAGGTTATGACCATCTGGTACTTTCTGTTATGGCACCGGAAAATACCGTTGTCCGCATTATTGCAGAAACAGATTGCGGTCAACGACAGTTGATAGCACCACCTGCTGGACAGAAGAAGAAAGAATTAGCATTAAACCTTGATGGTGCGGGGAATATAAATGCTATAACTATAGAAATAGAAACAAGTGCTGATGGTATTTCTAAAGGATGGTTTAATTGGTTAGGATTACAGCATTGCGGACGTATTAATGAAAAACTAAAAGTTAGCAAAATTTGGGATTCGAAATGGGAAAAACATCTGAAAGATGAATCATTCACACCACAATTTTTGCCAACTTATGGATTATTGCTGAATGCTGGTGAGCTTGATATATTACGGCAAAAACATGATGCATTAATGAAAGACAGTAAAATTTCACCTTTTATTACTGCCGCTAATGAAGGTAAAAAAGTACAACCTGAGTTGTTGATGAGTGATTTTGTTAATTTTTGGGGAGACACCCGGTATGTCCGTGAACGTGACCATGACAAATTGATGCTTAATCATGGGTTAAATCTGGCAATAGCGGGACATTTGCTGAAAGATAAAGAATTGCTGCGGCTTGCTGCTCGATTTGCGTTAAGCATTGGTATGTGTAAAAATTGGGATGATGGATTTATTTGCCGTTTCCCGGGTAGCACATTTGATCATCGATGTTTCGTACAGAGTCTGTGTGCCACTGAAGTTGCCGGCATCCTTGATTTAGCGGGAGAATTTTTTACAGATTTAGGTCGTGAGTTTCTCCAACGTCGACTTGCTGAGGAAGCAATTGGTGCTATTAATTACAATACATGGAAATACGATTATATTTTCAAATGCAATCAGTTAGCGTGGTTTACCCCAGGTCGAATGTTGGCTTTGGGAGTATTGAAAAATGTTTCTCATCGTGTGCAGCCATATATTGATATAGCTTATAATGAATTATGCGAAAGTCTGGAACATACGATTTTATCCGATGGTGGATATATGGAAGGTCCGACTTATTTTCGCTGTGTTGGCCGTGATGCTGGTCTTGGAATCTATTTTTACAGCCGCATAATGGGAAAAACAATGATAGATTGTATACCTGCATCCATGAAACGATGTGGTGATTTCGCAGAGGCATTAATCAGCACTGATAATGCCCACGATGTAATACCTATTTGTGATGCCAGTTCTATCCATGAAATTATTTCACAGTCTATCATGGCAAGTTTGCTGCCGGGAAGTGCATGGTCGAAAATGTTGAGTAAAACTATTGCTCGCAATAATGGTTGGCCTGTTAACATACCGACTGGTTCTGTTCATTCGATTCCTATTTTGTCTGACGCTGCCATAGCGTGGGGGATTACTGAACAATTAAATTCTATAATCTCTGCAGTTCCTTCATTCGTTTCATTGCCGGAGATGGGACCGGTGGCATCTATTCGTAAAATGGGTGACCACCAGGTAAAGTTGTTAATTCAAGGCAATAAGGCTAACGCCGGGCACACTCATGAAGATAAAGGCAGTTTTATACTCGAGTTCGCCGGTGATACATTTGCCATTGACCCGGGCACTTGCGATTATAGCAACCCACTGGCTGGCGTTCTCCACAATTGTGAACGCCATAATATGCTGGTACCGTATGGGTTCCACGAACGTCCTGCGCCGGATTGTCCGCTGCCATACGATGTTAAGCCGGTCGCCTCTGGCGATGACACGAAATTTCATGCTGAGATTGACGTCACTCCAGGTTGGGACAAATATTATAACCACTGGCACCGCATCTGGGATTCACCTAACCCAGATGTGATAAATATTACTGATTATTATGAATTAGTTTCTGGGGAAGGTGTAGAGTTTTATTGGCAAACCCGTTTGCCGGTGAGAATTAATGGCTCAACAGCTATAATTACTGGCCAGAATGGCAATGTAGAACTCGAAGCTAAAACCGGAGAATCCTGGCGGATAGACGCATTGCCGTTGCTTGATGGCATACAAAATCGTTTGGCTCTTCGTCAATCCGGCAGATCCGGGATGCTGACGGTGATGGTGCGGTTGTATGTTAATAGTGATTAATTCTAACTATCATCTGTTATATGTATATGGTACAATAAATATCATATTTCTACGTTGTCGGATAGGTATTTAATTTATAATATGAAGGAAAAAATATATGTTTACTTTCATTCATGCAGCTGATTTGCATTTGGATAGTCCTCTCCGCGGGTTGCCGGATTACGATGGTGCACCGTCCAGTGAAATTCGCGGTGCTACCCGATGTGCGTTGACCAATCTGGTTGACCTCGCAATATCGGAAGAAGTCGCATTTGTTATTATCGCCGGAGATCTGTATGACGGGGATTGGCGCGATTACAATACCGGTTTGTTTTTAATCAGCGAATTAAGGCGATTGCGCGATGCTGACATTCTTGTTTATATCGTCGCTGGCAACCATGACGCTGTCAGTAATATCACCAAATCGTTGCGTCTACCTGATAATGTAAATATGTTTTCAACCCGCAAAGCTGAAACGAAGAAAATTGACTCTATAAATGTGGCTTTGCACGGACAAAGTTTTGAAGCACGTGAACTTAACGATAATATCGCCGCGCTTTATCCGCCATGTCAACCCGGCTATTTTAATATAGGTATTCTGCATACCAGTGCTGATGGACAGTATGAACATGGCACATATGCACCTTGTTCGGTTGATACCATGATAGCCAGAGGTTATGATTATTGGGCGCTTGGCCATGTGCATAATTATGTGGAATTGAATAAGAACCCCTGGATAGTGTTTCCGGGTAATACCCAGGGAAGGCATGTGCGCGAAACCGGGGTGAAAGGGTGCGCATTAGTCACCGTTGATGATGGGGTGGTGACATCGGTAGAGCATCGTGAACTTGACGTGTTAAGATGGAGCGTGATTGAAATTAATGTTGATGGTTTGGACCAAAGTTCATTGGTGTTGGAACGAGTAAAACAGGTATTATCAGATTTTGAGTCTGACATCGACCGTCTTCACGCTGTTCGAATCTATTTAAAAGGGCATACACTGGTTCATAATACCCTTCATGCAGATAATATCCATTGGACTAATGAGATACGTGCAATCGCTAATGATGTTGGCAATGGCATGTTGTGGGTTGAAGAGTTGCGAGTAGATACTGCCAAACCTCAGCAAAGTTCAACTGTTGAGGCAAATGACACTATAAACGATCTATTGCATACTATTTCCGCATGGTCCGTTGATGATGATAAGTTGCATGAGTTGAGTGACGAGTTTCAGACGATAGCTTTAAAATTACCGTATGAATTGCGAGTTGGCGCAGAAGGCGAAGAAGCACTTGACCCATTAAAAAATGATGCTGTCCGTGCTGCACTACTCGATGTTGGCAATATCCTGCAGGATAGATTGAATATTTCAAGAGGTAATGTATGAAACTGATTTCATTGGATTTAAAAGCATTTGGCCCCTTTACAGATGTTTCGCTGGATTTGTCAAAGGGAGATGCCGGTTTTCATATCATTTATGGTGCAAATGAAGCAGGGAAAAGTTCTACCCTGCGCGCAATTGATTCGTTGTTGTTCGGCATACCTACCCGCACGTCAGATAATTTTCGCCATGATAATGCACAACTGCGCATCGGCGGTACATTTGAGGATGCCGGCGGAAAATTATTATCAGTCATCCGTCGCAAAGGCACCAAATCAACTCTTCTCGATAGTGATGGTACAGCAATTGATGATGGTATACTTGCTGCTATTCTTTCCGGCATGGATCAGAAAAGCTTTTTGCGTCTATTTGGAATCAATCACGATACTTTAAAAGCTGGCGGTGAAGAATTATTGCAGTTGGGTGGTGAAGTTGGGCAGAGTCTGTTCGCTGCCAGTTTGGGCGGGGTATCCATCCGCGAAATGCTGGCTTCGCTGGATAGCGAGGCTGATGAACTATTTAAACCGCGTGGGCAGACACAGAAAATAAACAGTTTGATAAAGTTATACGAAGAAAAGCGTGATATGATTCGCAAATTATCCTTGTCAGGCACTGAATGGGTACAACAGCAGAAAAAGGTCACTACTCTGGAACAGGATGAACAGGATTTACAGAAAGAGATAACCGTTTTGATGTTGGTAAAAGCGAAATTGGTGCGGATGAAAAATATTCTGCCGGATTTAACAGCACACCGAATACATATTGATAAACAGGTTGAACTTGGCGATGTGCTGATTTTGCCGGACGATATGATGGAGAAATTGCGCGACATCCAGAATAATATTCGAATCACATCGGAGACTGTCACCCGGGCCGATGGTGATATTAATGCGTTAAATGAAAAACTGGAAATGGTTTCAGTTCCAGATGTGCTGTTGAATGAAGACGCGATCATAACCGAATTGCATCAACGATTAGGGAATTATATGAAGTCGCAGCATGACGGGGTGAAACTGGCTGCACAACTGGCACAATTTGAGAATGAAATTAAACAATCAATCAATGACTTCCCCTTTTCTGTAGATTTGGAAAAGCTTACTGCATTAACTATAAGCCGTCCGCAACGCGGGTTATTACGTGAATTAACAGAGAAATATCAAAAGATTTCAACATTAAAATCACGAGCAGAAGATGAAACTGTAAAGTCGGAAAGAAAACTTGCCCGTGCTAAGGTTGATGTAGATGCGCTGCCCGCAGTCGTGTCATGTCAATCTTTGCAGGACGCGCTTACGCGAGCGAGGATACATGGCGATTTAGATGGTAAACTGTCCCAGAATGAAACTGCATATTCTATCGCCAGCAAAGAAACCCAGCGAGTTATATCACGTTTGACGGGATGGAATGGCACAATTGAGGACGCAGAAGATTTAATAGTACCAACAGAAGAAACGGTATTGCATTACGCCGGACTATTTAGGAAAGCAGAAGATGTAATTTCCGGTTTAAAGTTGAGATATGATAAATTGGAAGAAGATAGAAAAGATATCGTTCTGCAGATTGAAGAAATGGAACGTATAGGTGAAGTTCCGACAGAAACAGACCTGTTAAAGGCCCGTGAATATCGCGAAAACGGATGGCGAATAATTCGTGGGAAATGGATTAATGGTGATAAAGTAGATATAAAATCTGCTGGTTTTGACGAATTAACCTTGCCAGATATTTATGAAAATGCCGTGTCTGATGCTGATAAAACAGCGGATAGACTGCGTCGTGAAGCAGACAGGGTGGCACAAAAGGGAAATCTGTTGGCGAGACAAGAACGATGTATTCGCGATATAGCAGAAATACAAATAGAAATAGAAAATTGCATTGATAAAAGTAAAAAACTACAGGATGAATGGATAGAAAAATGGAAACCGGCAAATATATCACCTTTAACTCCTGATGAGATGAGACCGTGGCTGGTTAAATTGCAACAGGCTTTAACAACCATTGCAGCTATGCGCACCGCGGAGCAGGAAGTTGAATCTGCCAAGATGAAACAAGTCATCGTCCAGAATGAGATATGGCATGAATTAGAAATAATGAATGAACAGCAACGGATAGATGACGAGAGTTATGGAGCGTTGTTAGACCGTGCACAGGCTATTGTTGTTAAATATACCGAAGCGGCCAGTCAACGCATTAAAGCAGAAAGTTTAATGCGAGAAACGTCTCAACAGCTTGATGACATGAATGCTGATGCGGCTAAGTTGCAGATTGATTTGGATAAATGGCAAATAGCGTGGTCAAATGCGTTAATACCGTTACAATTGCCAGAATCATCATCTCCGACAGATGTTGAATTATTTCTGGATGCACTGGCTGTTTTACATGAAAAACAGAAAGAATCCAATGGTTTGACGGAAAGAATTAACGGGATAGAACGCGATGCAAATGAGTTTTCCCGAGATGTGGAATCATTGGCAGCCAGACTGGCACAACCTTTGGCGAACAGGACATATCAACAGGTGCTGAATGAAATTTATGACCAATTATTACAGGCGCGCGAAGATGCCGCAACGCGAAAAGGCTGTTTAACGCAAATTGCTGACCAAAAGGAAAATCGGCGAAAGGCAATTGAATCCACAATATTACTGGAAAAAGAGTTGAATGAATTGTGCGGTAGTGCGAAATGTGACTCCGCTGAAGAATTGATAACAGCAATAAATAAATCACGCGAAGCCACACTATTGCAAGAACGGTTGGATGCGCTGAGTGCCAGTATTTACAGGCTTGGCGATGGGAAAACTGTAACTGAATTGGAAAATGAGGCAAGCGGAGTAGACCCTGATGGTATACCATCCCAATTGGCTGAAGTTGAAAATGAATTACTGAATAAAACGAATCAGCGTGAAGCCATGCGGCAACAACTATGGGAAGCCCAAGCTAAATTGCGCGAGATGGATGGCACATCCCAGGCAGCAGAAGCAGCAGTAGAGGCCCAGAAATTACTTGCAGAAATGCGGCTGCCGGTAGAGCATTATATGAAATTGCGACTGACAATAGTGCTGTTAAAGGATGCAATAGAAAAGTACCGAACACAAAACCAATCGCCGCTATTAAGTAGAACCGGGTCATTATTCGCTCATTTAACCTTGAATGCTTATCAATCAGTCGCTATAGATTTTGACGATAATGACACACAAGTGATAAAAGGTGTGCGTAGCGATGGTAGAACTGTCGATATCGCCGGTATGAGCGACGGCACTCGCGACCAATTGTATCTTGCACTCCGCATTGCCAGCATCGAACGCTACCTGGCGGCAAACTCGCCAATGCCATTTATTGTTGACGATATTTTAGTGACATTTGATGATGCCCGTGCCACTGCCGCACTGGAACTACTGGCAGAATTATCCAGCAAAACCCAGGTTATATTTTTCACCCATCACCATCGCTTAGTAGAGTTGGCAGAAAAAATGAAAAAGCCGGATGTGGTGTTTGTGCAGAGTATATAAACTATCACTTCACTACTATACACCTCGGGACAGACACCATCATGGCTTCGCCACTCGGTGTCAGTCCCCGAATCACAATTCGTAATTTTTACAGGCTCTTGCAAAACCTGATATTTTTAATGTTTAGGTTTCAGGTTTGTGGTAGGCGAAAACCACCCCGACCTTCGGCCACCCCTCCTTGGCAAGGAGGGGAGTTTAATATAAAAGTTTTGATTATTAAGGTTGCCATTATATTATCAAGTAACTACCATAACTCCCCTCCTTGCCAAGGAGGGGGCAGGGGGTGGTTTGGTTGATTATCTAATTAGTAGGTTTTGCCAAAGTCTCTTTAATTCGTAATTCATAATTCATAATTCGTAATTGACCCTACTCCACTCTCGCGTCTCCCCATTCTGCTGGTTCCAGTCGGCTTTCGTGGGGGATGTCATTTACTACGTTGGCGGTAAAGCTGTTGTTGTGCCAATATGCCCGACTGGCGGTGCCGGTGCCGCCGGTGTTGCCGTAAATGTAACCGGCGTCCATACGCAAGGTATCGCCGGATTTCAGAGTGGTTAATCCCAGTAAATCCCGCGGTATGACGGCGGTGACGGTGAAACCGGTGGCGGTTTTCGCGTAGTTTTGCAATAACACTTTGTCGGTGGCGACGATGGAATCAAATGGTTCGCTGCCCTGGGGAGAGGTGAGAACGATTGGTGTACCGGTGAATCCGGCTACTTTTGGCTGCATCAATACTGCCCATGGTTTGCCGTCGCGTTGGCTGATGAGCAGGCGAATGTCGCCGACTGCCGGTTTGGTGCGTTTGGCGTCAGCGGTCATATTTGTCCCTATTTGAATATCCAGCAAATTACCGCCTTTGAATATCATTTGCGGGTCGACAATGGCATTAGTCAACGGTGCTGGTGATGTGACTGCATAGCGGAAATATAGATTTTTTGCGTCGTAAGACGTCTGCACCTGGAAGGTGTGCTGGTCGTCCGTCTTCTTGCCTACCGGGTCAGTATATGGCAATCCCGCTGCGCCGCCGCGAGCAAGTACCAGCGGTTTGCTGCCGGCTATTTGCAGGTCATATTCCGCAAATGCTTTTGCAGCCTTTGCAGACATTTCAGAGGTGTGTTGATAAGTTCCCCCTGCAAGGTCTTTGACGGTATCCAGACCTATTACTTCGCTGACCCGGCAATCCTGATCGCCGGCGAGGATATATGTTTTATTTGTTCCCTTCGGCTGTACCATTTGCCCGGCAAGGAACTCAACATAAAAGATGTTTGGACCATTATTCCCTTTCGCTCCATGTTCAAACACCTGTGATACAAACAGTCCGTCGTCGCGCACCAGGTCAACGGTACCGAAGTAACTTACCAGACCGGAATATCGTCCGACTATACCCACCGGGCAAGTGGCTCCCCACATTGTACCGGGACCGGGTGAACCGACATTTATAGCATCACGCCATGTCCGCAGTCCCTGGTATAACCATTCGCGGGTGCCGTCTGATTTATACTTTGCAAGGTCACTGCCGTCATGCCATCCCCATATCTCTTTGCCGTCGGGGTCGGTCCAGGTTTGTCCGGTGGAACCTTTGGTTATCTTTTCCGGCTTGGTAAAGTCATATGTTGGTACGCCGTCTTTTCCTACAGTTTTTGGACGGTAGATTATTCCATCACCATAAAGATTAAGGTCGGCATCCATCCACTGGAAATACGGCATTGCCGGCACTTCGGTTATTTCATTCACCTGGGCTTCCATATCGTTGTTGGCATCTGCCCAAACGTAGTCTTTCCCTGGCGGGTATACTTTTTTATCGTCCATTATGGCGAATGGCGCGCGTGGACACAGCACAGGGTTGGGGTGATTGCGGAATCGGAAATAAATCGGACGGAATATGTCTCCTTCGCGAATCCACATTACCTTGCCGAACGCCCAAATTTCGGATACGGCGTATTGCCGTCCATTGCGCGCGGTAAAGGTGCGGAACGGGAAGAAAAAGCCGCCATTGCCGGGGTTTATAGCATTGGCAGATTTTGGAGAATAGTAAGTTGATTTCGGGTACCATGTTCCCTTTTTCAGGTCGATTTTCCAGATGGTATTATCGAAAAACGCTTCACTTTTATTCGTTGGGTCAATCCATGCGAATGGCGAATAAGAACATCCACCGAAAAACTCCTTCATCAATTTGCCGGTTTTACTGTTCCACACGCTAATTCGTTTCATGGGTATGGACGTTTCCGGTACCCATAGTTTCCCTTTGCCATCTATCGCGATGCCGCCGGGGTCGAGAATGCCGGTCGGGTCATATTTGCCAATTACCGGTCGGCCACCTTTTTTGCCGATACTGCGTTTGTATTTGCCATCGGCGGTGAACACGCTGATATTTTGCAGTTTACCCTGGTTTGATACATAAATCATTCCATCGGCATCAATGGCTATCCCGGATGGCGAATCAATATTTGTGGTGATGAAATCTGTGATTTTATTATTCAGCGGGTGTATTATTTTACCGCGAACAATCTTTTTATCGCTGATTACATATATTGTCCCATCGGCGGTTGCTGCCAATCGACCTGGTTTTGGTATTTCAAGGGTGTTTTTTATATCGCCGGTGACGGCGTCATATACACCTACAATGCTGCGAGCGGCAAAACTCACATATAATATGCCGTTGGCATACGCTAAACCGGTGGGGATATTTGTCGCGGCATCGCCGCCTTCCGGGGGCAACAATCCCTGGCGTTTGTTGCCGAATACCATCGGCTGGCCGGACACGGTGGAATATACGTTGACTTCTTTGCCTTCACCCTCGCCATTGGCAAAAAATCGCGTGCCGTCGGTGGCGAGAATGGAAGCGTTTTTATGGCTGATTCCCCACAGCTTTTTGCCGTTCAGGTCGGTTGCGATGATCCCCCAACCGGCTTCGTGACCGGTCCAACCAAGGATGATTTTATCGCCGGCTACGGTGGCTACGGTAGGCGGACCATAATCGCCACCCCAACCGCCGGTGCCGTCAGATGTTTTCCATGCCGGTTGTCCAGAGTTGCCGATAGACATCACATATTTCGTCGTTATGGGTGCGTGATAGAGCCCTTTCCAGGTATATACGCCGACGGGGAGCATATTTCCATTGCTATCTTTCCCGTCCCACTTCTCGGTAACTGGTCCGGCTTTTCGCGGTGTCTGTGCTACGATGTGCCGGACTATTTTGTTATCTTTATCATATAGCGCGACGGATGTTTCGCCGTCAGCGGGCAGGTTGTAGTTGAATGTCAACGGCGTTGGCGGTTCCGGTTTATGCATCGGGTCTACCCAGGCGCGGGCAATATTCCCCTTTTCCGCAAAAATCAACTTGCCCCAACAACCAGTATCCTGCCAGGGAAATCCTCCCTGACTCATCAGGTCATAAGCGCAGCTTTTGTATACCATCCCCGAGCCATCACCCCACAGGAACTGCAACGTTGCGGTCGCGATATCTCCGGCTACCGGGTGGGTATCTTTCGCGTTCAAGGTATCCCACGGTATGCGGTATTCCATGGTAAAACCTTTTCCGTCGGTATCTGTTTTATAGGCGGCTTGAAAGTTTGCAAGTGGAACCACACCATGCGGTCCCCATTCAGCCCTTACCGGTTGCAACGCCATGGATTTGTGAATCTGTAAAGCGGGTTCTTTATTATCAGTAAAATACCATATCATCAAATGCAACGGCTGCCCAACTTCTGCTCCAGTAGCCTCAATACCACCCAGGCTACCCTTTAAAAATGGGAAAGGCAATCGCCGATCAGTCACCAGTCGCACCTGCAGACAGTCTCCCATCCAGGCTTTGTCGGCATCCGCCGCCGGGTTGTGGCGGTTCATCATCGGAGAAGTATCCTTCACCTTCGCGCCGATATACAGCGCGTCGTTATCATACATCATCGCTGATTCCGCTCGTTGCGTATCGCGAGTCTCTTCGCGTTCATAACTCTCAAAATGCCCGCTCCAATCCCAGTCGCCAAGATTGCCGTCAATAACCACTGGCCCCGGCAGCGGAACAACATAAAGCTTCTTGTTAAGTCCCCGACCGCTCTCCGCCAATGTCATACTAACAAGAATGAGAAGGCACAAAGTCAATGTGAAAATACGCATGGTAATATCTCCAATAAGCAAACCACCCGGAACCGCTTCCGAGATTAATAATTAATTATATATCATTTGTAGGTGGGTGTTCAACATAAATTTGATTTAAAAAAAGATAAATACATATAAATTTCAGTCACCCACAAGAAACTACATTAAAATGAAATAATGTAATCGTCGTAGAGACGCAAGATTTTGCGTCTTGTACAATCGGCACAATCTTTAAATTATATACAGTTTCGTGTCCTGATGAAGGCGCGTAAATCGCTCCATTCTGGCTATGAGTCAATTGCAAAAAATGTATAACCAAGAGTATTCCGAGCATCCTGCTCGCAATACATTGGTTTTACAAATACCATTTTTAATCAAAAAAATAATCCAAAGGATTAAAAAAATCCATTAAATCCCAAAAAATCCTCTCAATCCGTGGTTCAGACATACGAAAATAAAAATCATTCACCTTTCAAAAGTTTCCTCCCTTCTCTCTTCCGTCCCGCCATCCATGGCCAGTGCGGTGCTCCTGCACCTGAAAAGGGGAAAAGGAATAAAGGAAAAAGGAGAAATTACGGCCCTGGAGAAGCGCAACGGAACCCGATGTTGCTGCCGTAGCCGTCCGGGCCGTAGTTGCCGCGATAGGCGCCGCGACAGCCGTCGCCGTAGTTGCCCCACGAACCACCCCGCAGCACACGGACACGGTTCTCTCCTGTTACTGGACCGGTAGGGTTCTTCGCTGGTGCATTCTTATAATAATCAGCACCATACCAATCGCCGCACCATTCCCATACATTTCCTGCCATATCCAGACATTCATACGGACTGGATCCTGATAAAATGCTTCCAACAGGTTTTGTGCCACTTTTTGAATTAGTAAAATTCACGCATTTTGTCGCATCCCATTCATTACCCCACGGATAAATACGCCCATCCGTACCACGCGCCGCTTTTTCCCATTGCGCCTCGGTTGGCAACACCACTCCTGCCCAGTCAGCGTATGCCTTCGCGTCATTCCAAGTAACATTTACTATCGGGTGATTATCTATCCATCCCCATAATGGCTTTGGCGGCATACTCTTTCGTCCGGTAGCATGACAAAACTTGCGAAATTGTGCCACAGTAACTTCGGTTTTATAGATATAGTAGGAATCCAGATTGACTTTATGCTGTGGTTTTTCATTATCACGAGCTAACTTGTCATCATCTTTGCTTCCCATTAGGAAATCACCGGCGGGTACCAGTAGCATTACCGCACCATCTTTGGGATTTATTTTCTGTTTTGGCAAATCAATAGATAATTCTATTGGTGGTATAACTGGTGTAGGAGTTTCTATCTCAGGTTTTATCTCACTAATAGTATCAACTGATACTGCGCAACGGAACCCGATGTAGTAGTTGTCGAAGTCCGTGTAGTAGCCGTCGCGATAGGCGCCGCGACAGCCGCGGACGTAGTTGCCGTAGTCCCACGAACCACCCCGCAGCACACGCCAATTTCCTGTTATCAAACCAGTAGGGTTCTTCGCCGGTGCATTCTTATAATAATCATCACCATACCAATCCGCGCACCACTCCCATACGTTGCCAGACATATCTATCACACCATAAGGGCTGACACCGGTTGGGAAACTACCCACCGGGTGGGTTCCCCACTTCGTATTGTCTTTACCGGAATTCGCCCAATTAGCGCATTTAGTTTCATCCCACTCATTCCCCCACGGATAAATACGTCCATCCGTCCCCCGCGCCGCCTTTTCCCACTGCGCCTCTGTTGGCAACACCACCCCAGCCCAGTCAGCGTATGCTTTCGCGTTATTCCAACTTACATTTACTATCGGGTGATTATCTATCCATCCCCATTTTGGCTTTGGTGGCATACTTTTTCTTCCGGTAGCGTGACAAAACTTGCGGAATTGTGCCACAGTTACTTCTGTTTTATAGATATAGTAGGAATCCAAATTGACTTTATGCTGTGGTTTTTCATTATCACGAGCTAACTTGTCATCATCTTTGCTTCCCATTAGGAAATCACCGGCAGGTACTAATAGCATTACTGCGCCATCTTTTGGGTTTTTGATAACAGGTGGCAATCTCTCCCATACATTAATTAACGCAATTGACGGTGATACATTTTTTACCAATGTTGGCCCGTCCATTTTGACTGTTCGTCCTGATTGATAATAATAATTTGCCACGCCTTCTTTCTCTAACAATAGTTTAGCGTAATTCACCGGTACGGCGAATCCCACCGCGGCAGCTAATGAATCTTTTATTTTGGAATTTATTATTCCAATCGCTTCGCCTTTCTCATTTACCAGTGGTCCACCGCTATTGCCGGGATTAACCGCCGCATCGAATTGAATTACTTTTTGCGCGTCGCGCATAGAAACACCGGAGACAGAACCGCGAGTTACCTTGATATCTTGACCTAACAAGTCAGATAATGGAAACCCGAATGCGCGCGCTTCCTGTCCTACCTCTACCGCATTAGAATCTCCCAACGCTAATGGTGTCAACCCTTTTTCAGCAATCTGTATCAACGCTAAATCATGAATTTCATCTACCCGCAAAACAGCAGCATCCCATGTTTTCGCTCCCATTGTTACGGTAATCTTCCCTGAACCACTTACAACATGGGCACAAGTGAGCAAATACCCATTAGGATTAATGACAAACCCGGTGCCAGTTCCTGATGGAGTATCTGCAAATAACGGCACGGCAAAGGTTATGCCAATCAACAGAAAAACAGCCTGTAAAAAATAAGATAAAATATTCCGCATGGTTATATATCCTTTGTTATGATATTTTCAGCCTAATGATAATAATAATGTTACTTTCTATGATTTGTTATGTCAAGAGTTATTTGAGATAAGATATTTTTAATCTATCATTTTTACCACTTACCAATTAGGAGATTATCTTTTCTAAGGAGAGCCGGGCTTCACCCCTTTCCAAACTGTGACTAAAATTTTAACCATTACTATTTTTTATAGCTAAAATTTATCAATGTGATGGAACTTCCAAACAATTAGCATCACTTAGTGGTGTTGTCACAGTTTGGAAAGGGGTGAAGCCCGGCTCCCCACAATTACCAGAAAAACTATAGCTTTACCTCTTCAATTCTTCTCAATAGACTGTCCCGGGCCATGGTATATTTTCAACTCCTCTTCAAACTCAAGGGCTATTACTGTTACGGATTCGTCGAGGGTGTTTTCTGGTACTTCGATATAGGTGATGCCGGGGATGTTTACCCATGCTGCGCCGCCCATTACGTGGTGTTGTAGTTCATAATCGGTGCCAACTACCCGGGCATTCTTCACTTCGTTGAATAATCCTTTCACCATTATTTCCCCGCGCGGATTACCGGATAGATACAGGTACAGCGTTTTGTTATCTTTTGACAGGGTGGTTGGGCCGTTAAAATGTCCGAAGGGAAGGCCGGCTGTTGTCGGATATACCGCTTCTTCATGTTTGCGAATCCAGGCGCCTAAGCCACGCAGGCGTTCTGCCTGTGGCGGGGTGATGGTGCCGTCCGCCAGGGGTCCGATATCCAGTAGCAAAGTACCGCCCATGCCGATGACGTCGCAGAATATCTGCACTATCTGGGTTACCGATTTATGGTTGTTGTCCTGCACCTGGTATCCCCAGGAGTCGTTGACGGTCATGCTGAATTCCCATGGACCCTCGGGACTGATGATTGGTATGCCTTGTTCCGGCGTTTGGTAGTCGCCATAGCCGTTCATACGGGCATTTAGCACTACTCCCGGCGACCACTTGTGCAGTTGCTCGCGCAACTCCTCCATTCCCCATTGTTCGGCAGACCGTCCCCAATTGCCGTCAAACCAGAAAAGGTCGGGGTGGAAACGCTCGCATAATTCTTTCATTTGTGCGCGATGATATTTTATAAAATTGGCCCAGCGTTCCGGCGATTCTTCTCCCATCGGGTCGGCAAACGGATTTCTATCTTTCAATGCCGGGGTGTAAGGGGGTGGATGCAATACCGTCGGGTAGTCGGGGTGCGACCAGTCGAGGTGAGAGAAATAAAGCCCAACCTTAATCCCTTCTTCCCGCATGGCATCAGCATAAGGCGCGATCAAATCCCGTCCCGCCGGGGTCTTTTTCACCACGTTCAAGTCGCTGACATCCGTATCCCACAATGCGACGCCGTCGTGGTGTTTGGTGGTTAGCACTGCATACCGCGCACCGGCTTCTTTAAATAACTTGGCCCATTCAACCGGGTCATAATTGCTGGCGGTAAATCCCGCGCATTGCGCCATATAGTCATCATAAGATATTTCGCCATTAAAAAATGACCACGACTCGGGGATGCCATTTACGGAATAAATGCCAAGATGCACAAAAATCCCCAGTTTAGCCTCGTTAAACCATGGTTGTATCATGTGAGAGTTGCTCCCTTGAAATTATTATAAATAAGGATAAAGTACTATTGAAAATAATTTACAATTACAGAGGCTCTTGCATAACATACTAATGATATAATCAACCCAACCACCCCCTGCCCCCTCCTTGTCAAGGAGGGGAGTTATGGTAGTTATTTGATAATATAATGGCTGCTTTAATAAACAAAACCTTCATTTTAATCTCCCCTCCTTGCCAAGGAGGGGTGGCCGAAGGTCGGGGTGGTTTTAGCCTACCACAAACCTGCAACCTAAACATTTTTAAAATAAAGTTTTGCAATTTCCTCTATAATTTGCCATTTTCAATTTTCAATTCTAATAATTAGGCATTCCACCTGATTGCGATGCTACGAATGCGCCGAGTTTGTTTGCTTTTTCGTTTATCTCGGCAAGGGTTTCACCACGCAGGTAGTGGTGTGCCATGGCGGCGGTGAAGGCATCGCCAGCACCCACGGTATCGTTAACCTCTATTGAGCAACCGGGGTGATAGTCGTGGCTTTCATCGGCAATCAACAAACTACCGTATTCACCACGGGTTACACACAGCAATTCCACATCGAATAAATTCGCCAACCGACGTGAATCAATTAAAAAATTATTTGCATGATTGATATTCAATAAATGGTATACCGCTAATAATTCGGAATCATTCAGTTTTACAATATCGGCAGTGCGTAATGACCATTCAACCGTTTCGGCATCATAATAATGCTGGCGTAGATTTATGTCGTATAGCTTTTTTGTGCCTGCCGGCAATGACTCGATTATTTTTTTAATGGTTTCTTTGCTTTTCGCAGACCTTTGTGCCAGGGTTCCAAAACATAATAAATCAATAGTAGGCGTTAAAGCCGCGATTTCCGGGGTAAATTCAATATTGTCCCAAGCCACATTTTCAACGATTTCATAACTCGGTTGCCCACCGCAATCGACGGCAACATTCACCATACCGGTTGGCAGGTTGGGGATAACCTGAATATATTTTGTGTTGATTCCGCGTTGTTCAAGCCCGGTAATTATCGCCATACCATCATCATCATCGCCGATGCTGCTGATAACTATGCCTTCATTACCTGATTTGTAGATATGATATATGAAATTTGCCGGTGCTCCGCCTAACTGCCGACCATCCGGCAATAAGTCCCAAAGCAATTCACCAATACCAGCAATAACAAATTTTTTTGTCATGTGTATTACCTTACTATTTTATCTACATCCATTATATTAGTTTTTCCACATTAACTCAATTAGTGTAGAGGTTATTCTTTTATTAATCGTCTTTTATTTCTCGTTATATTTGTAAATTACCAAGAGGCTCTTGCAAAACCTATTTTTCAAATGTTCAGGTTGTAGGTTTGTGGTAGGCGAAAACCACCCCGACCTTCGGCCACCCCTCCTTGGCAAGGAGGGGAGTTTAAAATGAAGATTTTCATTATAAGAGCAGTCATTATTTTATCAAGTAACTACCATAACTCCCCTCCTTGACAAGGAGGGGGTAGGGGGCATAGGCGTTAAGATAAGAATTTAAATATTTGACATGCTGTGTATAAATTGTTAATATATGGCATGAATAATTTATCGACTAATATTGATCAGCTCTGGGATTATATTGTGCGTGAATTACCTGATAATTTAGATGGTTCCGCATTAGAAACCGGTGCGCTAATACGAAAAAAAGGCGTAGAAAGTGCCACTGATCTACTCCGTATTATCTTAACGTATGGTATTACTGATTTATCATTTAAAAATGTTGCCGTATGGGCATCTGCGTCGGATATTAGTGATATATCTTCAGTATCGATTTTTAATCGCATACGTGATGCAAAAGACTGGCTATCTTATCTTATTGCAGCAACATTGAATAAAAAGGCATCTTTACCTCATGTATGCGCAGGATTGCCAGTTCGTATTGTCGATGCAACTGTTGTGACTGGCCCTGGTGCTGTAGGCACTGAATGGCGTCTTCACACAGAAATTGACCCTAAAAGCGGTCAAATTACAGGTGTAATATTAACAGATCATACGGGTGCTGAATCATATAAAAATTTTATAGTTTCCCCAGAGACTGTATATATTGGAGACCGTTGTTATGCTTTAGCTACAGGCATCGAGCATGTGCATGACGGTAGTGGATATGTAATTGCGCGTACCAATTTATGTTCCATACGAATATGCCATCCTGACCATACTATTTTTAAACCATTGCAAGAAACTGATAAAATACCCAAGTTGGGGGTAGTAAAGTTTGATATATTAATTCCGACTGCCCCCAAGAAAACAACACGTTCACATAAAACATGGAAGCTTGAAGAAGCTACAAAATGGATTCCGGCACGACTACTAGCTGTTAGGACTATTGAAGATAAAATAATGTGGATAATCACCACCGTCCCTGAAGAAATAATCTCAAATGAGGTTATTATGGAGTTATATAGAGTACGATGGCAAATAGAATTGGAGTTTAAACGATTAAAGAGCCTATTATCTCTTGATGAGTTGCCATCAAGGAGGGGACCTACAGCACAAAGCTGGATATTAGCCCGCATTTTAGCTGCAATACTGGTAGAAAACCTCTTGAACTCAAGAGATTTTTCCCCCTGGGGATATCAATTATAAGGAGGATATGCCACAAGAACAACAAAATACATTTACAACACAGAAAGATACAACTCCATTAGAAAGTAAATGGAGAAGATTTCATCTTGCACTATGGGTATTTCGCATAATAATTCTTGGGAAAAATATATGGATGTGCCTGAGAAAGAAATATTTACAAAAAACTGATTCCAGCCCTCGTAAAAGAAAATTACAACAAATCCCGGAAATAGGTAAATTCATTACATGATTTTTTATCTTAACGCCTATGGGGGTAGGGGGTGGTTGGGTTGATAATATAATTAGTATAGTTTTGCAAAAGCCTCATCAACTGGTCTATTTTCACCTTACACATCATCTCGCAATCTGCTACAATTAGTCATCAAATTGATAAACCGATTAAATGCAAAAGGGGTTAAGTATGAAATTACGAGTTTCTGGGCGATTTACAGTGTTGGTTGCAGCATTTGTTTTAACAATCGCCAGTGTGTGGTCAGCGGGTAAGGGGTTAACTTTACCTTCGATCATCAGCGACCACATGGTTATACAGCAGGGAGTGGCTTTGCCGATATGGGGTACCGATGTGCCGGGTACGAAAATTACTGTGGCATTTGCCGGACAAAAGAAAAAAACAGTTGCTGACAAAGATGGTAAATGGATGGTTAAATTACGGTCAGTGAAAGTGAAAAAGAATCAAAAAAGCCAGGAAATGACTATTACTGGTTCAGAAAAAATCGTTATTAAGGATGTTCTGATTGGTGAGAACTGGATTTGTTCCGGTCAGTCGAATATGCAGATGGCAGTGGGTTCGTCGTTGAACGCGAGAGAAGAAATTGCCGTAGCTAATTACCCGGAAATACGATTATTTTCTGTTCCCAATGTTACATCATTATACCCGCAGACAGAATGTAAAGGTTCCTGGGTATTATGTTCACCAGAAACCGTAGGCGGATTTTCCGCTGTTGGATATTTTTTCGGA
>JBIJDE010000168.1:0-9120 GCA_044344305.1 Armatimonadota bacterium | reverse complement strand
GCAGCTATTACATGACCCAACGGAAATATGTCGGGATTTCGACAGGCGAATTTAATACCGCCCTCTGATAAATCGACCACAGTAAATTCTGCTGACGTCATCTTTATATTGGGACGTTCCGCACCGTCGGGGTAGCGGATCCGTATTATTCTTCTTTTATTTTGGCTTACTGATCCTAACATAGCTTCGTTTATTATTATATCCTATTTGTCGGTAATTATGCCATATTAAAATAGAACTATTTATTTTTTTACAGGACTTTCGCTTAAAGGTCACTTCGACAGGCTCAGTGACCGGTCGCTGAGCCTGTCGAAGCGACCATTTTTAAGAAGATTTCTCTTGTAAAGCGAAATTCCTGTTTTTATAAATATCTAATAATTAGCGTAATTACCCATAATCCTTATCGGTTGAAATAGAATGTACTTAATGATAATTGTAATAAATTTCTCCGTTTTGGTATTTTAGTGATAAAAATTCTTTTAAAAAGCACCATAATCATAAGATAAAGTATAAAATTATATAGCAGTATGTTGGATAAATTTGTAATATAATCACAAAATAAGGCAAATATGTGAGGTAATTATAAATGAGCGGTTTAATGTATCGTCCTGATATGGACGCGGTTCGCGAACGGCTGACTACCTGGTGGAATGGTGGCGATATTGGTCGACCTGCCATGCAGATTGGCGTGAAGCGAGAAACCCCATGGGAAAATGTTCCCATTATGCAACAACCAGATGGTTGGGTTACTGATTATTCTACGACTAACTTTGAATACCGCATTAATATCGGCGCACGTGGATGCATACACACCGATTACTACGGTGAGGCAGTTCCCAGCATTTCACCTGATTTAGCTCCCAATTGCCTTGCGCTGTATCTGGGATGCAAAGGTAAAGAGATGCCTGGCACGGTTTGGTGTCATCCATGTATGGATTCACCTGAAGAAGCGAAGTTTGATTACGATCCTGATAATTTCTACTGGGATTTTTCGCATCGCCTTGGTTTGGAATACGCTAAACTCGGTAAAGGTAAATTTATGCAGCAGTTCCCCGACCTGATAGAAGGTTTGGACACCCTGGCTGCCATGCGTGGGACCGAAGATTTATTATTTGACCTGGTAGAAAATCCCGAGTGGGTACATTCCTGCATGCGCCAGATTACTGATCGTTATTTCCGTTATTATGATGTATTTTACGACATGATGCGTGACGAAGTCGGCGGGTCGATATTCTGGTGTTGGGCGCCGGGTAGAATGGCGAAGTTTCAATGCGACTTCTCCGCGATGATATCACCGGAAATGTTTGGCGAATTCATGGTTCCGGTACTGAATGAAATGACCGAACGGGTATCATACTGTATGTACCACTGGGATGGACCCGGCGCAATACCGCATCATGACCACCTGCTGAGTATCCCCAAACTGGATATGTTGCAATGGACACCAGGCGCAGGTGCGTCGACCTCCGCCGACCCTTGCTGGTGGCCAATGCACCATAAAACCATCGACGCTGGTAAAAAATTATATATCGGTGTGGTAAGCAAAGAAGAATTGCTGGCATTAAAAAAAGAGTTTGGTCCAAAACTGAAACAGATGCTTATAAGCTGTTGGTGGCAAATGACCGGCAATGAAGCAGAAGAGATATTGAAGATTGCGGAAGTGTAAATAAAAAAATCCCCCCAATCAATTGGGGGGATTTTTATCTTCTCGGTTTCTAATTTTATGCTTTTGTGCTGTTAGGAGCAGCGGACGCCTTTACTTTTTTCGGCTTTTTCACTTCTTTTTTCGGTGATTTGTCTCCCATGATACCATTTCCTCCCAATTTTGATGTAGTTTTCCCATGACTATAATAGTGTAATCATGGTTGAGTAATTATACATTAAATCAATGGTTTTGAGAGGAATTTGCAAGGGAAATTTGAATTATTTTTCTTCCAGACTCACCACTATCATGGTTATTTTTCTTGTTTTCGACCAACTCTGCAATATTCCCATTTAATATTGGGTATACCTTGAAGAGTGAGGAGCCACAATGACTGACTTAATGCCTGCTATATTTCTCGGACATGGAAATCCGATGAATGCAATATCTTCCAACAGTTATACTGACGTCTGGGCGGCTATCGGCAAATCTATTCCGCGTCCCCGTGCGGTGCTTGCTATTTCTGCACATTGGTATATACCCGGGTGTGCAGTGACAATTAATGAAAATCCACGTACCATTCACGATTTTGGTGGTTTTCCGGCGGAGTTATTTGCTGTGCAATATCCCGTTCCCGGTAGTCCAGAACTTGCACGGCGAGTGGTGGACCTTCTTACTCCACTACCAGTCGCTCTTGATGATAGCTGGGGGCTTGATCACGGCACCTGGTCAGTATTGACCGTTTATCCCAACGCGGATGTTCCTATCGTTCAACTCAGCATTGATGAACGGCAGCCACCTGCATTTCATTATGAATTGGGAAAGAAACTCGCGGTACTGCGGGAAGAAGGCGTGTTGATAGTCGGCAGCGGCAACATAGTACATAACCTGCGCAAATATGCCTGGCATGACCCGGAAACGAAACCTTATGACTGGGCGGTACGGTTTGAATATAAAGTGCGGGAATTAATACTGAAAGGCGATAATGTCGGTGTAGTGAATTACGATAAACTTGGCAGCGACGCCATGCTTTCTATCCCGACACCAGACCACTACCTGCCTTTGTTGTATATACTCGGGTTGCGAAAAGAAAACGACCCGATATCTTTTCCTGTAGAAGGAATAGAAGGCGGGTCGTTATCGATGATTTCAGTGCAGGTAGGTTGAATAAATTGCAAATTGCAAATTGTAAATTGCAAATTATTGGATGTCTATTAAATTATAGGACTTTCGCTTAAGGTCACTTCGACAAGCTCAGTGACCGGTCGCTGAGCCTGTCGAAGCGACCATTTTTCAAGCAGATTTCTCTTTCAAAGCGAAAGTCCTGTAAAGAATAGAGAAGATTGAAATATTGTAGTTAATTTTCTTATTTTTTAGAATTGTAATCTCTATTTGATAATAAGTGTAAAAGGTAATCTGTTTAATGGTATAATTCGTATATTCAAAAGATGATTTAATGCGAATAAAATAAACGGATGATAATATGGTCTATATAAAACAAAACACAATAAGCGGATTAACATCAGCAGAGGCTGCTGAGCGTTTATTACGAGATGGCCCTAATGAATTGCCATCATCTAAACCACGCAGTATCTGGGAAATTGCATTTGAAGTATTACGCGAACCGATGTTTTTGTTGTTATTGGCTGGTGGTGTAATTTATATGCTACTGGGTGATATGCAGGAAGCATTACTATTGCTGGCTTTTGTATTCGTGGTAATTGGCATTACGTTATATCAGGAGCGCAAAACCGAGAACGCACTGAATGCGCTGAAAAATCTATCCAGTCCTCGTGCAAGGGTTGTTCGTGATGGTGACGCGTGTTATATACCAGGACGTGATGTGGTACAGGGAGATATTGTATTAGTGGTAGAGGGTGACCGTATTCCTGCAGATGGTGCGGTATGTTTCTCGACAAACCTCTCAGTAGATGAATCACTGCTTACTGGAGAATCTGTACCGGTACGAAAACGTCTTTGGGATGGCACAACAGAAGTTCAGCGCCCCGGTGGTGATGATGAACCTTTTGTATATTCTGGTACCCTGGTAGTGCAGGGTCAGGCGACAATTGAAATATTGCGAACAGGACTATTCACTGAAATAGGCAAAATAGGAAAGTCTCTCCAGCAATTATCGCCAGAACAAACTGTTCTTCAAAAACAAACAGGAAAATTAGTGCGAAATTTGGCTATTGCAGGTTTGGCATTAAGCTTAATTGTTGTATTGGCATATGGCATATTTCGTGGAGATTGGTTGCATGGTGTTCTGGCAGGTGTTGCACTGGCGATGGCAATGCTACCGGAGGAGTTTCCTGTTGTATTGACTATATTCCTCGCACTGGGTGCCTGGCGTATCTCGCGCCGACAGGTACTTGCGCGTCGTATGCATGCTGTTGAAATATTAGGGTCGGCAACGGTGTTATGTGTTGATAAAACAGGTACACTAACTCTTAACCAAATGTCGGTAGGTGAGTTGCGTGCAGATGACGTTACATATCGAGTAGTATCTGGTAAACCTGAGCAACTGCCCGATGAACTACATGAATTAGTTGAGTTCAGTATACTTGCCAGCCAACGCGACCCTTTTGACCCGATGGAAAAAGCTTTTCACCGTTTCGGGCAGGAGTTTCTGGCAGAGACAGAACATCTACACAATGACTGGTCTATTGAACACCAATATCCATTATCACAGGAATTATTGGCAATGTCGCAGGTATGGCAGTCATCTAAACGTGATACATATACCATAGCAGCTAAAGGCGCACCGGAAGCGATTGGAGATTTGTGTCATTTTGACGAAGAACAAAATGCAACATTGGCTGCAAGTATTAATGAAATGGCAGAACGTGGATTGCGGGTGTTAGGCGTCGCATGTGCTGATGTTCCAAAGGGTTCAACCTTGCCGGAGATTCAGCATGATTTTAAGTTTCGTTTTATAGGGTTAGTTGGGTTGATTGACCCGGTACGACCATCAGTGCCAGCCGCAATAGCTGAATGCACCACTGCCGGCATTCGTGTAGTAATGATAACCGGCGATTATCCTGCAACTGCTCGTACAATAGCCCAGCAGATAGGCTTAAAGTCACCGGAAAACGTAATTACTGGCGATGAATTAATGCGGGTTGACGAGGCAACATTGCGTGAACGGGTACGAGTGGTGAATGTGTTTGCCCGGGTAGTACCAGAACAGAAGTTGCGTCTGGTACAGGCATTGCAGGCAACGGGTGAAGTGGTGGCAATGACCGGTGACGGCGTTAATGATGCGCCAGCATTGAAAGCTGCCGATATCGGGATAGCAATGGGTGGCCGCGGAACAGATGTCGCACGAGAAGCTGCCGGTTTGGTGTTGCTTGATGATGATTTCTCTTCCATCGTAGCGGCTGTTCGATTAGGACGTCGTATTTACGACAATCTACGAAAGGCTATGGCATATATATTTTCCATTCATATCCCCATCGCTGGTTTATCGCTAATCCCTATTGTATTGGGGTGGCCATTGTTGCTGCTACCTATACATATCGTATTGATGGAACTAATTATTGATCCAGCATGTTCCACTGTATTTGAGGCTGAACCTGAAGAAAGTAATGTGATGACTCGTCCACCGAGGTCACCACATGAATCAATATTTGGTGGAAACACCTTGATAATGAGTCTTATACAGGGAGCAACGATACTTATCGGCAGTCTTGGTATTTTTATATTGGCACAAAATATGTCAATGGTGGAATCTGCAGCGCGTACAATGGCATTCGTAACATTAATAGTAGGCAATTTGATGCTCATCTTAACAAATGTTTCCTGGACAAGAAGCCTTATATGTACATTACGTTCGTCAAATAGCGCGATGTGGTGGGTTGTAGGCGGTGCAACAGTACTAATGGTTGGAATGATGAATATTCCACCATTATCAAAATTATTTCAATTCGCCAATTTAAGTTATCAACAAGCAGGCATTTGTCTGGCTGCCGGAATATCCAGTGTAGTATGGTTTGAAATAGTTAAAATGGTGCGATCACGTCGCACAAGCCACACGATAGATAAAAATGAGAATGTTTAATAACAGGACTTTCACTTTGCAAGATAAATCTGCTTAAAAATGGTCGCTTCGACAGGCTCAGCGACCGGTCACTGAGCCTCTCGAAGTGACCTTAAACTAAATTCCTGCAATTATGTGTTGACTAAAATGTTATCCGTAGTTGCGAGAGTAAACTTTATAAGTATCAACATTTTATTGTATATAATTGTAATCAGGTGTTAAATAATCTATAAATTTGAATAAATTTATGGTATAATTTATTTGTAATTATATAAAATAGTTTGTGGTTTGGTGATATGCGGCATAAGTATAGTAAAAATAAAATAGTAAAGTTAATGCTGGCGTTGTTTATGTTAGTGATGATTCTCGCCATAAACGCCAGTGTTGTGACTTGTCACTCTGTGCAGGATATCCCGACATCTATCTGTGAATATATTGATCATGATGATTTTGAAGAAGTTAGAATTGAAAATATTACACATTCTAACGTGGTATTGCTTGGATTCCTTGTTTCTTTCTCATATTCAAAAATAATAGTTCTACAACTCCCTATCGCTATTTTTCAGCCTCCAAAAATAGCATAATTTCAGATTAGTTCGTTTGGTAGAGTAACTTTTTGCATCCAATATGACTGATACTCGTTATATTTCCATTTCACAATGAATTGATTGCAAAAAGTCATTAATACCACATCACTCACATTCATGTTACTAATTAAACGTGATTAAACACAAATGATTTAATTTGGTTATTCACATTATTTAATCATCACTGTAATTATGTTGGGGAGATAAATGACTGATATCTTTATAAATCGTACGAATGCTGTATTGGCAAAAGTACTTGATGGTGCTGCTGAGCGTCAAAAAGCAATAGCAGATAATATCGCAAATATTGAGACGCCTGGTTATACACGCAAAGAAGTATCTTTTGAAAATAGATTGATTGATATCTTGCAACAAGATGGACTTAATCAACAAGCAGAAATATCTGCTATTCGCATGGTAACAGTTAATGCACAAGAAGATACCGATAGTTCGCGAAGAGTTAATGGTAATAACGTTGATATTGAACGTGAAATGGCAACTCTCGCAAAAAACACTTTACAATTTGAAGCAACCGCACAATTCTTATCAGACAGAATCAGCGGATTGCGAAATGCTATCAAGGAAGGAAAAGGTTAAGTTATGTTATTACATAACGATGGAGGTAAATGATGCGTATTGAAGGTATGCCGTCTACAGTTTATTCCCCGCAAACTATTCAAAAGCCTGTAGAACCTGCTGGAAATGCTAAAACTACTGGTGCAAACTTTGGGGATGAAATGCAGAATGCAGTTGATAATATTAATAATTTACAATCGAAGGCCAGTGAAATGGTAGAAAAAGTTGCTACTGGTCAAACAGATGAAGTGCATAAGGCGATGATAGCAATGGAACAAGCCAGTTTAACTTTTAATTTTACTCTGCAAGTTCGAAATAAGGTATTAGATGCGTACCAGGAGATAATGAAGACACAGGTTTAACTGATATACGTCTTTAGGCTTGTCCGATTATAATTTTTCGGACAAGTCTATTTCAAATGCGAGAAAAAAAGGAGAACAGATGGGACATCATACGAATAATCGAGATGACTACGACGATGAATCTAATGGTGATTTTAGATTAAATCTGAATAAGATAAAGAAAAAAGCTTTACTTTTCGGATGTGGTTGTTTTGTAATTCTGGTAATAATTGTCATACTCGTTATGGCAGGTGCTGCGTCTGGTATTAAAAATTTGATCATGCCGGCTATATCTGGAATAGTATCTCAAATACCAAAATATATTCCATTGCCTGAAGGGGTGAGAATACCGACAATTCCACCAGGATTATTTAAACTAACCCCGGAAGAACAAATTAAATTAGGACGTGAAGTAGCAAATCAAGAAGGTCTCGACCAGAATACTTTTGCTGATAAGACTATTGATTCAGTTTCTGCACGTCTGATAAAAGCATTACCGAGTCAATATAAAGGTCCACAAGCCAGTGGGTGGGAATGGCAATTTAGTAGAGTAAACACTAAAGAAGGTATCGTTAATGCAATGGCATTGCCTGGTGGCAAGATATATATGTATGATGGCTTGATGAAATTATCGAATAATGACCCCAATCAGCTTGCGTTAATTTTGGGACATGAGATGGGACATGTTGTAGAGGAACATTCCGCAGAACAAATTCGTTCGGCTGGCATGTTGCAAACAGTTGCAGGATTGATAGCTAATAATGCTGGGGGTGGAGAAGGAAAAATTACTGATGTTATCAGTATAATGGCAACGAAATTAGGCAAAGATATCATAGGCATGCAACTCAGTCAGAAAGATGAATATCAAGCCGATTCCTTGGGATTACAATTTATGCGTAATGCTGGTTACGACCCAAAAAAGGGAATCATAATACTTGAAAAAATGGATAAGTTATCACAATCCAAGGGAGCTAACAACCCAATATTAGGTCGAATATTCAGCACACACCCGCCGATGAAAGACAGGATTGCAAAATTAAAGATGTAAATCATAGATATGGCATAAAAGAAATATATCAAAATTGTTAGCCACTTCATTTCAAGGGGTGGCTAATCAAGTTATTTTTTCAATATTTTCTAAGGTTTTTATTTATTTGACATCATTAACCATTAAACGTAGTATGTAGTTGTAATGAAACTTAATTATGATGTATTTGAAAAGGCACATTTGCCTGACCACATTCTTTTTACCTCTGGTGCATGCCATGTTTTTGCTCTTGAATTATTGGCAACATTGCCAAATGAAGAATATAAATTAATGCGGGTTGCCATTGACCCGGAATTGAAGGGTGGTTATCACGTTTGCTGTACTGATGCTGACGGAATATTTATGGCGGATATTTGCGGCGTTAAGCGTATTGAAGACTTTAAAAGATGGACTGAAAATTTTCTGGAATGTAAGGCAGTTTTTATTCCAGTTACAATAGAAGAATTGCTGACACACTCGCATGAAGATGAAAAAGGGGTGTCCTTTAATCGGTATAATCATATTGCTGATACATCATTTGTAGAATACTGCCGTTTTCGGGCTTCATTAATTATTAACGATTTCCCCGCACGATATGAAATGTCGTTTTGTAAGTAGTAGAACTCTATGCTCTTAAATACAAAATGGATTATTTTTTTGGCAAAGGTGTTTCAAATTTTTATGGAATGATACTAAATCCCAGCGGCGTTGCCTTCACCCTTATACACATTTTATCAATTTTTATTTTAATTGAAATATTGCCTGACGAGGTAGGGGAATTGCATAGTATTCTACATATCTTTTCAAGAGATTTATTCGACAATTAAAAATCACCTCGATTAAGATTTTTTCTTTCATTTATAAACCTTTTTCTTTTTTATATTAAGAAAAAGGTTTTTTATTGTTAA
>JBIJDE010000167.1:0-9215 GCA_044344305.1 Armatimonadota bacterium | reverse complement strand
ATTTATCACACGTTTAAAAAAAAATATACTGTTATTTTTTGTTATTATCGTATTAACTACACTTTGGTGTATTCAACTGTTAGCTAAACCAGTGAGTGTTGAAGCATTTGATGGTCTTGATACACTAAAAATAATTGTAGTTGAAAAACAAATAAATAATAATAATACACATAAGTTTTTAACAACATTACGAGATACTAATAGTAGTACAGATTCAAAAATTATTGCTATATTAGCTCTATCTTATGCTCAAGATTCTGATAGTTTGAAATTATTAGAAGAGACGTCAAATATCGCAGATAATGAATCAATTTCAGGAGCTGCACAATATGCTACTTTTATTAGATATGTTTATAATTTATCTGATATTGATAGGCAAAATGCGTTATTTTATTACTTTGGTCATTCTCGAAATATGACAGCACGATTATTCACAGGCAATCGAATAGCAATAGATTACAAAGAAAAAGTCTTTATTCCTTTACTCATTTGCGCAAAACATGAAACATCTAAGGTAATTCAATGTGATTTGTTATATTATTTATCAAAAACAAATATTAAAAGTAACCTAGAATTAATAATAAAAGAAAAATGGGATGATAATATTGCAATTCCTGAAAATTTGAGAGTTATATTATCGGCGATAACTCCTGGTCGAGATAAAGAAAAATTTCGCACTGATTATTCAGGTGTAATTATTGATACAATTAAAAATAGAATTATTAATTCTCACGATAAGAATATACAAAAGTAATAATATATACGTAGGTAATTCGGTGACAGACTACTGAATAGAGTTCGTATGTTTTTAAGGGGCAGGTTCTAAACCTGCCCTTTAGATTATCTTGCTAATCCCACTATCTATTTTAAAATATATCACTTACCCCTTAACAACCCGCCAACTCAACGTATTCCCAACCTTAATTTCAAACGTTTCCGGCTGTTCGTACCGGGTATAATCGCCGAATTTGCCTGCTGTTTTCATGTTAATGCAATCGGCGATTTGGGTGGTGCTACCTGTAATAATTTCTAAAACCGCGTCAATCCCGGCACCGCATCGCATAATGTTCCGTCGAGAGATACCGTTACTGTCAGTGCGCTTGGATTATATACTGACTTGCGGTTGGCGGCAATTATCAGGCGTTTGCGGGCGTCTTCGTAATCGTAGAGTTCAATATTTGTCGAGTACCAGACATCCGGTTTGCCGGCTAATGGGGCGAATGACCGTTCTATTTCGCTGCGGTCTTTTGCGTATTCGTAGCTATGTGCCCAAACATAGAATACGCCGCCGGCGCGCGGGTTGCCGTAAAAGCTGTCCCAGGTTTCCTGTAGGTTCGGGGTTTGGCGAATGGCGTGCAGGGTGGACGACCATGCCAGCGGTTCTGCCGGCGGGAAACTGGTTACGCCTGCTCCGGTGGTGCGGCTATATACAATGCCCATATCGCGCAACAGGGTGATTACCTGCTGGTTGTAGGTGCCGAATGGATATGACATGCCACGTACAGGGTAACCGACCAACTCTTCCAGTGCCTTGCGGTCGTCCATAATTTCTGTGATTATCTGTGATGAATCTAATCTTTCCAGAAATGGATGGGTTGCACTGTGAACAGCGACTTCGTGGCCGGCAAACAATTCCGCGATTTCTGAGGCGTCCATGTAACCGCCGGATTCATCCGTCGGCAATTCGCCGGTACGACCCAGAAAAGAGGAGTTAAGGTTGAAAGTGCCTTTGATTCCCAATTTATTGAAAGCCGCAACTACCCAGCGGTCGTAAACCCGACCGTCATCCCAACTGGTAGTAACACAAATCCGTTTTCCGCCGGGAAAAGCAGGAACTTCTATACGTTTTGGCGCGGTAGACATATTTAATTATTTCTCCAATGCTGATTAATTTATATGTTATTCAGTTTATGTTACTCGTTTTCCTGCTGTTTGTTTGACATGATTAACAGGAATAGTGTTCAGTTTTCAGTTTTCAGTGTTCAGTGTTCAGTTTTCAGAATAAGTCAGTTCTCAGTAACGAAAAATATCGCTATAAGAAAACTCCACTCATTGATAAGGCTGTGCTTTATACACATTTTGTGATTGTATTTTATATTTTCAAAAAATACTCACATATTAACTACAACCCAACCCCAGAGGGGTGAAATGTTAATAGTAATTGATGATCCTTATGAATATTAAGCCCCTTTAGGGGCGACATGTGAAATGGTAATATTTTTTATACCGGTTCTTGATATACAACGTTTTTAACATGTCGCCCCTAAAGGGGCTATGGATCTTTTTTATTGATTGATTACTATTAACATGACACCCCTCTGGGGTTGGATTGTTAATAATTAATAAAAATATCGTTAAATCATGCTGATTATAATGCTGATTTGCAAATTTTTATTGTGTTTATTATCAAATTTTCCATTCAATAATAATTGTGTGTAAAGCACAACCTTACAAGGAGGGGGCAGGGGGTGGCTTTCGACTATATGCAATCTCCGATATTAAATCTGAAAACTGAATACTGAAAACTGAAAACTCTTAAAAAAATATTGACACTTACGCACCATAGCAATACTATTCAATCAGCAAATCAGGGGGACAGTTATATTGGACGGGTTGAAGACAAATATTTTTCTCAGTTGTGATTGGGGTACTTCGCGTTGTCGATTGCGACTGGCAAAGATTGATAGTGGGAAGATTATTGATGGTATTGAATCTGACCAGGGGGCAACAGTCATTGCTGCCCGGGCAAACAGCGATGAGGAACGCGCAGGATTGTTTAATGCTGAACTTACCGACATGGTACGAACAATGCAGGTTGGTGCCGGACGATCGTTGTCTGGCATACCTATTGTTATGTCCGGCATGGTCGGTTCTACCATCGGTTGGCGGGTGATACCGTATGCAGAGTTGCCAATAGGATTGGACGGCGATGGGTTGCGTGTTGAAGAGTTGGAACCAGTGCTATTGTCAGATAGTTCCACCCCTAACCCTGTACTACTTATATCCGGCCTGGCGACGATTAATGATATTCTACGTGGTGAAGAAAGCGAAGTAATCGGTATAATGCAGGATAATGACTATGCTGATTTTCAAGAGAATTCTATACTGCTGCTGCCGGGGACACATTCCAAACATGTCATAATTAAACAAGGTAAAATAACAGATTTTCAATCACATATGACCGGCGAAATGTTGGCGGTGTTGAGTCGTCACAGTGTATTGCGCCATTCATTGCCGGATACGCCAAGTGAGATAATACCCGATGCTTTGCGAGCAGGCGTGGAAGCGTCGCAGAGTGGCGGTTTGACCAGTACGTTGTTTTCTATTCGAGCGCGACAGGTATTGTATGATACCGCGCCGGATGGAAACTGGTCATTTTTAGTCGGTGTGTTATTGGGTACAGAACTGGGCGGATTAAAACAGATGGAAGATGATGACCTTGTCTTGCTATGCGCAGGTGACCGCCATCGACTTTCATATTCTCTGGCACTGGAATATTTGGATCTGGCAGATAAAGTGACAACTGTCGCGAGTGATGTAATGCGGACAGCGGTGGTGAATTGTCACCGGGTAGTGGCAGAAAAGTTTGTAAAAGGCTGAATAACAATTGATTTTAGACATGATTAACATGATTTTCATGATTTAAATAATTGGCGAAGCTATAAAATCCAGTTAATCATGTTAATCCTGTCTAAAAATATCTTATAAAGGTTGATAATATGACAAAGTTTTCCTGGGAAATATTTCGGGCTATGCCGTTGGTGGGCATTATTCGCCGCTTGCCGATTGAGATAATTGCTCCACTGGCAACTGCTGCAATGCGCGGCGGGTTGACTACTATTGAAGTGACTGTAGACTCGCCGGACTTTGCAGCATCGCTGAAAACCATTCGTGAAGTTACAGATGGGAAGATGAATATTGGCGCCGGCACGGTTTGTACTATGAATGATTTAGATAAAGCACTAAAGGCTGGCGCAACTTTCATAGTTACCCCAATTGTCACAGAAGATGTTATTAAAGCTTGTAATGCCGCTCGAGTTCCTGTATTTGCCGGGGCATATACGCCTACCGAGATTTACCATGCTTGGTCACTTGGCGCGGATATGGTCAAGGTATTTCCCGCTGACCAACTCGGTCCCGCATTCATCCGCAATGTTCGCGCTCCATTACCGCAAATACCGCTACTTCCAACTGGCGGAGTAACCCTTGAATCATTACCGGCATTCATAAAAGCAGGTGCCGCCGGCTTTGGCATCAGCAGTCCAATGTTCCCATCAGCATTAGTCGCAAAGGGAAAGTGGGATGAAATAACTGAGTTAATACAACAATTTGTGAGTGTTTATGAGGAAAATGTAGCAAAGAGCTAAGATGAGGGATTAGTGAGATAATATGATGGATTAGCAATCATTGGGGAGCCGGGCTGCGACCCTGTTCCAAACGGTGACTGAAATTTTAACAGAAACTGCATATTGAAGGGGACTGGCTTGAATACTGTGATTTAAGATAAACTTGCAATTAAATATAAACACAGTATTCGTGCCTGTACCCGTGTTAAAAACTGAACACTGAACACTGAACACTGAAAACTAAAAACTAAAAAAAACACATCCTGCTATTGACTGCAATCCCCCTCATTGATACAATCACGTGAGTAAATTATCCCTATACTTTTACATGATTCTACACGCACTACCTGGTCAGTAATAGTGCTTTTCTCATAGCAATTAATTTGAGGGAGATATATCTTTGAAAAAGCTATCCTTGATGGCGCTGTTTAGCGTCATCTTATTGGGTTTGCTCACCACCTCTGCCAATGCGCAGGGGATAGCAGACCTGCAGCAAGTGGAGCAATACAACTTCTCCATTAACATTCTTGCCATGCTTCTCGTCGGTTTTGGTTTCCTGATGGTTTTTGTGCGCAAATATGGCTATTGCGCGACCACTGGAACCTACCTGGTAGTTGCCGTTGGCTTGCCACTTTACATCTTACTACGTTCGTCCGGCATGTTTGGTGAGGAACATATTATTGAGGCTTCTACTATCAAGGCATTGTTATTTGCCGAGTTCGCGGCGGCATCTGCCTTGATTGCTATGGGTGCGGTATTGGGCAGGCTTAAATTGTATCAATACGCGTTGTTGGCTCTGTTTTTGATTCCTGCTTATATGCTCAACGAGTATCTGGTACTCGACGGCGGATTATGCATTACCAAAGGTTTTGTTGATACTGCCGGTTCTATCATTATTCACGCATTCGGTGCCTATTTCGGCATTGGCATGGCGATAATGCTTACCAGCAAGGCACAACGTGAAATAAGCATTGAGACTGATGCGACTTCTGACCGATTCTCTATGCTGGGTTCGATGGTATTATGGCTTTTCTGGCCAAGTTTCTGTTGCGCTATTGTTGTTCATGATAATGTGCAAAATCAGATACCAATGACGGCGGTCAATACTGTACTATCATTATGTGGTGCTACTATTGCAACCTACATATTCAGCAATATATTCCGCAAGGGCAAAACCTCAATCGCCGATATGGCGAATGCCGCCCTTGCCGGTGGTGTTGCCATCGGTGCAACCTGTAATATCGTAACTCCCGCAATTGCATTTGGCATTGGCATATTAGCCGGTACTCTTTGTGTAATAGGGTATGTATTCATACAGCCAGCAATGGAAAAGAATTTCAAATTGGTTGACACCTGCGGCGTACATAACCTTCATGGTATGCCTGGTTTAATGGGTGGCTTAATTGCTATTTTATTCGTTCCGGGAATCCTCATCGCACAATTAGTCGGAATTGCAGTAACTGTAGTCCTTGCCCTGGTATGCGGTTTAGTAGCCGGTGCCATCATCAAGGCTACCGGTAAAAAACAGTTATGTTATGAAGATGGTGATGAATGCTGTGAAAGTGAAATAACCGCATAGTCAGGTAAGGTGATATTATCATTAATAAACAGGATGGGTAGCTTATACTCATCCTGTTTTTATTTTACATCGATTAACAGGATTTTTTAGGATCATAATTTTATCTTTTCAATCCTATTAATCGATGTGAAAAATATAAAGAGTATTAATTTTAATTCTGTTACATTATTGACATACATGGCAGTAATATCTACTATTGTATCATTATGAATAAAACTCACTTTCGGGGGATTATGATGACGCTTTCTAATCGTATTCACATTTTATTGTTGTTGGTTGCCTTTACAGTTTTACCACTACTGGCTGATACATATTTCGTTCGGCAAAATGGTAAAGATTGGGGTGGGAATGGAAAGACTCCCGAGACTGCTTTTGCAACAGTATTGCGGGCGGCGCAGGTTATGGATAATAGCGATTCAATTGTTATTGGACCGGGGTCGTATAGCTCATCTGTGCTGATTGCTGATCGTTGGGGAAATGCGACAAATAATTTATCAATAATCGGCGATGAAAGCGGCAAACTGACCGGTGATAAACCAGGCGCAGTAGTGCTGACCCCGATAGCAGCGTCAGAAACGGCACTTACATTTTCTCGATGTAAAAGACTAAAGGTAACTGGCATTACATTTGTTGGTCCTGGACAGGGAATTAAATTTGATAAATGTAGCTTTGTAAATATTCAACGTTGTACATTTGATAGTTTGAGTCGAGGTGTAGCAGTAGAAAATGGATATGTAATTGATATTTTAAGCAGTGTGTTTACGAGAAATACTCTGGGGATTTTTATAAAAGGTTCAAAAATGGTTTTTGTTAAACATGTGTCAGTTGCAGGTTCCACCACCGCCGGAATTTTAATTTTGCAAAGTGGTTCTGGAGGTATTTCCATGTCAATTTTTGCAAATAATAATTCTAATTTTGTCGCAGACGATATTTCAGCACCTTCATGGTATAGTAATGATAATGTATTAACTGGTATTACCGGGCCATGGGGGGCTGTGCCAACCATTGCGAATGTTTATGAGTGGAGTGCCGCGACTGGTCAGGACCGACACAGCGTTTATGTGGCTCCGGCATTTGTTGATGCTAAAAAATATGATTTACATATAGATCCCAAAATCACTTGGGGTGGGGGATTACCGGGCATGAATGTAGGTACTCCCTCTCCTTTTAATGTTTTTGATCGTGATGGGAAACTTTTTCGAATTCGCGATAATACATGTAATGTTGGTGCTTATGACTATCCAGACCCTGTACCAACTGCAGGCTGGAAAAAGATGAATTTTAAGGTAATTCATGATCCTGATCGTCCTCAGAAACGTCAGAGTGCTGGTATATACAAGCCTGACGGAACCATGATACGTACCTTACTGGCGGATGCCTATCGTGTGCGGGAATTATGGTGGGATGGGTTGGATGATATGGGACAGCCGGCACCGGCAGGTCCCTACGAAGTGCGGAGCATTGAACATAATATCTCTCTTGTAGATGATGGTGCTATTGGCGATAACGGCAATCTAAAAGGCACATATAATTGCGACAATGCAGACAGGGTGGTGGTACTGCCCGATGGCGGTTTTGTTATTACCGCGGTATATGATGAGGCTGGATTTACCCTGCGCCGTTATAGCTCCAGTGGACAATCGATTTTTGCCAGCGCGTTGAATGATGGCGAGTTCTGGGGATTGTCGACCAGCGGCGATACCATCATCGGCGGTCGCGGTAAAGGTAAAGATGCCCAAATAGTGCGGTTGATAATGCCGGGTGAACGCGCGCCAATGGCGACAGGTAAAGAGTATTATTCCATCTTTGCGGATGGCGAGACTGGCACTGGCATTGGCCTGGCGGTTAAGGGTAATCTGGCGTTTGCCAGTATTGCCGGGTTAAATGTGGTACGGGTAATTGACTTGACTACCGGATTGAAAATCGCGGATTGGTCGGTTGCGAATGTCAGTGACATTGTTTGTGATGCTCAAGGGATCATTTGGGTTATATCCGGTACTGATGTGGTATCGCTTACCGCTGATGGAAAGATTGACAAGCGTATTGTCACCGGATTGACCGAGGCAAATTACCTGACAGTTGGTGCCGGTAAATTGGCAGTGAACGATCGCAAAAAATGCAGAATCGCCATTATTGATATTGCTACCGGAAAAGTAAATAAAACTATCGGACAAGACCGTACAAAAGATTATTGGATGCCAGTAAAGCCGGATACATTCCGTGACCCGCGTGGAATGGCAATGTATTCTGATGGACGATTGATTATTACCGAACACGCCCGGGTGCGAATAATCTCACCGGATAAATTGGATACCAGCGTAGATATGGTGAGCAACTTTATGGAAACAGCGGTAACTCATCCGCAAAAACCAGAATATGTTTACTGTGGTTTAGGGTTATACCAGGTCGATGAAAAGACCGGCGCGTGGAAATGGGTATTGGAAACGCCGACGGCCCCATATGTTGTAACTAAAGATGAAGATGTATGGGCGGGCAAGCGTATAGGTTCACCGGGATTGTCGGTAATGTTGGGTGGTAGGCCTTATATAGGTTTTTATAATTTTGACGGCAAAGGTGCCTTGAAATTATTCGATGTAACCGATCCACTGAAACCGCGATTGGCGCTGGATTATGACAATAAAGACAAGGTGCTGGGCGGTTGGGCGTATGATACCATCTGTTTTACTAAAGACAACAGCATTGTGTATGGTCGCAGTTATACACAATCATTCAATATAATAAAGTTCACCGGTTTGGATAAAGATAATAACCCGTCATTTGACTTTGCCCATCCTGCCCATATCGGCAATGCCAAAGAAGTTGGGGTGCGAAATATGACGAGTATTAACGCTATCACCAGTGATACCACCACCGGCGATATCTATTTCCTGGCGGTCACTGACCAGTTCAAGAAAATGGTTCCCGGTTGGGGTGCGGATGGTACCGGTGTGGGTCGAGTGACCGCAAATGCTACGCCTAAATGGTTTGCCCGCAGCAGCGGCGGCAATTACATGTCCATTAGCAGCGTTAATGATGGCAAGCAAACCTGGATTATGGCGGCAAAAAGTTTCGGCGGACAGGTAGATGTATTTGACCCGGACGGATTGCGGGTAACCACCGGAAATTGGAGCGAACCCAGCGGATATACTATCGGCTTTGTTGATATGCGCTACGGCATTCATTCATACTTGCGAACAGATGGTCAACCAGGAGCCTATATTGAAGATGACGCGATTGGCCGTTTTGCCCGCTACCGATTGGAAGACGGCAATACACTGAATAAAACAATA
>JBIJDE010000164.1:0-9289 GCA_044344305.1 Armatimonadota bacterium | reverse complement strand
AAAACAATATTAATCTGTGGCAACGTTTCGCGGTCACGATTATAACCCCATTCGGCATCCATGAGTATTTCTGAATATGTCGATAACGATGTCGTATCACATATCAAGGATTCCGGTTTATTACAGGCACTTATCCATTCGGTAAAAAACTTATCAGTCAAACGAGTTGATTTGCCTAATTCTGACATTAATTTTGATAAACCTGCAGATGAAGAATCAATTCCTGTTGGTTTTAAGTTTTTCGGCGCATTTTCAAGCCATGCATCGTAAAGGTATAACGGTTGCTGAGTGAGTGTCTGGTGAACTGCCAATGACAGCAAAGCTGCTGCATGGGGCTTACCATAGCATTTCGTCAAAACCTCAGATAACTTTGTATCTTCAGCTATTTGAGATAAAGCATAGGTGTCGCCAACATACTCGATGCTTTCTAAATTTACGTTAGGCATTGATTTCGACAAAGATATACGAGGCTCCTTTTTCTTTCCATTATACTTTATATTTGCATTTTTTAAAGCGGTCAGTTCTTCATTTGTTAATTCTTCTATTTTTTTACTGAGAATAAGTTCATTATTCTCAGAATCATATGTCCCCAAGTATTTTCGACTTTGCCTTGCGCCTACATTATGTATATGATTGTTGTTTGCAAGTAGCACGTATTCTTTATCTGTGTTCTTTACTTTTTGAATGACAATATATGACATGTTCATCCCCTTCATATTATGGTTAATAGATTATACCAAATATTAACCATGTTTGTAAATAAAAAATGCCATTATGGTTAAAATTTTTTAGATTTCAGGTAAAATAGCGACAATTTTACTTCGGAGCAACGACACTTCAAAAAGTATTTTATTAAATCCTGACTTTTTTCGTTCGGATTTGGTTGCTAACGACCTAACACCTAACACCTAATAATTCATATTACTTTCTTGCAAATTTAATATCTTCCCATGCTTTTTCTGCTTCTATCACCAGTTGTTCAATCGCTGCCAGACCTTCTGCCCAAAACTCGGGACGGTTTATGTTTATACCGGCTATCTGCATTAATTCGTCGGGACGCAAAGTGCCGCCGGCCTGTAGCATGGCGCGGTAACCAGGAATAAAATCATCGCCGGTTTTGTTAAACTCTGCATACAGTGCCATCACCATCAATTGGCCAAAAGCGTAGGCATACACGTAAAATGGGGTATGTATAAAATGTGGTATATACATCCACCAATATGAATGGCCTTCTCCCATTGTGACTGAGTTGCCAAACATTGCCTGTACATTGCGTTGCCAAATCTCTGAGATTGCTTCTACGGTTAATTCGCCATCGCGACGGCGTGCGGTATGAAGTTCCTGTTCAAATTTATACATTGATGACTGACGAAATACGGTGGCGAAGATGTCTTCGATTTTTCCGGTCAGCAGCGAAAGTTTGCTGTTGGCATCACCGTCAGCTTGCAATAGTTTGCGGAAAGTCATCATTTCGCCGAATACCGACGCGGTTTCTGCCGCTGCCAGTGACGGGTGGTATTGCAGATATGGGTTCTGCGCTGCCAGCAAGTCGTGGATGCCATGTCCCATCTCGTGCGCAAGTGTCATAACATCGCGCTTTTTCCCCTGGAAATTCAATAGCAAATACGGGTGATGATCCGGGGTGATACCGGCGCAGAATGCTCCGCCGCGTTTACCCGGCCGCGGTCCGACGTCAATCCAGCTATTGTCAAAAAACTTATTCGCCATGATGCCGAAATCCGGTGAAAACTCGTCATAAGCTGCCTTTACTATCTCAACGGCATCATTCCACTCAACTAATTTAGTATCCAGCGCAATCGGCGCGTAACGGTCGTAGTGGTACAACGTATCAAGTCCCAATATCTCACGTTTTAATTTGTAATATCGCCCGACAATATCAAACCGGTCCGTCACTGCATTTATCATCACGTCTACAGTCTCAGTTGAAACGCAGTCATCCTGGTGGCGCGCGGACTCGGGACGGTCAAACTTCACCAGACGGTCATTAACAGCCTTGTCATGCAACAGAGTATTTGTGATGTAGGTATATAACTTTTGGTTTTTCTTCAATCCTGCGGTCATTGCCTCTGCCGCACCCGCTCTTAGTTCGCGGTCCGGGCTATATAGCCGCGCCAGCAGTATCTCCATCTGGACATCTTTTTCTTCGCCATTTTCTGTTAATGGATACGTGGCAGATTGAATAGTCTCATCAAACAGTCGAACAAAGGCGCGCCGGCCGGTGACAGATTTTTCTGATAATATCTTTTCTTCGGGTTCTGTTAACCGGTGCGGTTTTTCGGCGCGAGTCTGTATTAAAAACATCCGCCATTTGCTAATTTCTCCGTCTAACATCATTTCATCAAACTTATCATCCGCAATTTCCACTATTTCCAGGGTGAAAAATATCAGGTACTGGTTAAGTTCCGCCATTTTTTCACTTACACGTTGCAATAATGCGCCATGTTCTGGTGGACGAGAATCAGCGGCATGCAGCAAATGCGAATATGAAGACACTAAACCTGCAGACGCGCAAATATCATTATATTTTATGATTGATCCCGCAAACTCAGCAGCGGATAATCCACATATTTTACCGCGATATTCGTCAGCAAACAATTTTGCATTTTCAATCACATTATCAATATCTGTGCTCATTTTTTCGTCATCAGCACTTTTATATAAATCAGTTAAGTCCCATACTGGTAATTCGGTCATTGTTTTCTCCCATTTTAGATAATCGTTATTCCGTAGAGACGCAAGATTTTGCGTCTCTACTCACCTGTAATGAATTAGACGCAAGATTTTGCGTCTCTACAAACCTGTAATGAAATAGATGCAAGATTTTGCGTCTCTACACACCCATTAAATACTAACTTAAATTTTCACGATTTTCTCGATAATTCCTGTATTAATAACGATTTTCTTTTATTATTCGCAAATTTCAATAAAAATTTTTGTTACCCTTGCCCCTTATTTCTGCTTATGCTATAATTTTGCAGGTGAATTAAAGATAGTGTCTTTTTGCGACGAGTGGGTACTAAAACACCCGCTCGTTTGTATTATAGGCGCGGAAGGATAAAAAAATGATTGTAGATTTCATGCAAGCATTACGTGATATAGGAAAAGAAAAGAAAATACCGCCCGCGGTTTTAGAGCAGATTATTAAAGATGCTCTTATTTCCGCGTACCGAAAACACCATGGTGCTACCGGCGAAATACAGGTTGAAGTTGATTGGGAAGAAAATTCATGGGCGTTGTATGTCCGTAAAGAAGTAGTTGAAGTAGTAGAAGATAAAAATCGCCAGATGAGCCTTGAAGAAGCAACTGTTTTGGATGACAGTCTTCAGTTAGGCGACGCATTAGATATTGAAGTGAAGTTTGAAACATTTGGCCGCATTGCTGCTCAAACAGCAAAGCAGGTTATGGTACAGCGTATCCGCGAGGCAGAAAGAAACCAGGTATTCAACGAATATCACGATCGGGTGGGTTCAATCATTACCGGTACTATATCACGTCGGGAAGGACGCACCATCTACGTCAATCTGGGCAGCACCGAGGGTATTTTGCCGGTGACTGAACAGATGATAACAGACCAGTATCGACCAAATGAAAGATTGAAATTTTTTATTGTTGAAGTTAAGCCTTCACCAAAACAACCACACGTATTACTATCCCGTTCGCACCCGGGGTTATTAACCAAATTATTTGAATTAGAAGTACCTGAAATCGCCGAAAACGTGGTTTTCATTGAATCTGTTGCCCGCGAAGCAGGATATCGTTCAAAAGTAGCAGTATCTACCCGTCACGATAATGTTGATCCAGTTGGAGCATGTGTCGGTCAGCGTGGTAGCCGTGTACAGGCAGTGGTTGATGAATTAAAAGGCGAAAAAATTGATATTGTACGGTATTCTGATGATTTGAGCCGCTATATTGCAAGTGCATTGTCCCCTGCGAAAATATCAGAAGTGCGCATTGATGAAGACGATCAGGGTGCAACCATCATCGTACCGGATAATCAGCAATCTCTCGCTATCGGGAAAGAAGGACAAAATGTTCGTCTTGCCGCACGATTGACAAAGAAACGAATTGATATTCGCAGCGAATCGCAAATAGCAGAAAGCGACGCGGTAGAACATCCTGAATTTATCGGTGAAGGCAATGATAGCGATACTATAACAGATAGCAACGTTACTGAAGTAATTGAAAATGTTGAGAATATCGCAGTTAGTGAAGATGCTGAAGTTGTAGAAACTAATGAAATTAGTGAAATTAGCGAAAAAATAGAAGAATAATAGATATTTTGCTGATTTTTAATGTAAAATTAATGCAAAAATAGCTTGTTGCATTGAAAGAATTAACATTTCTGTGGTAGACTGCAATACGGAAAAGGCGAATAGTCCCGAGCGTACCTGTGTTGGATGTAGAAAGAAACGTCTACAGAAGGATATGATACGCATAGCTCGTAGTCAAGACGGTGAATTTCGTGTTGACACTGGTGGTATACGAAATGAAGGTCGCGGGTGCTACCTGTGTCCTGATGTTACATGCCTTGATGCTGGCAAAAAAAGACGTGTATTCTCGCGCGCATTAGGGCGGGATTTGCCGGTTAATACTGAAAGTATTATCAGAGATATGATCTCTGGAAAATAAAAATTCAGCAGATTTATTAAATTTGCTGATTCCCATTGGGGAGGTAGGCTTTTGCCTAAGGTACATTTTTTTAGGCTGGCGCAGCAACTAAAAGTCGACGCTAATAAACTGTTAAAGCAGTTAAAGTCGGCAAATTATGACATTCACTCGACATCATCTCAAGTTGAAGATGATGTAGCGCAACGCATCCGCGAATTTGTGAAATCACAAGTTATTGAGCAAAAAGATGCAGAGCCGATAGTTGCAGAGCCAGTAACCACCGAGCCTATTCAAAAAGCGCCGGTACAGGAAACAAAGCCAGTTGAACAAGTAAATACTAAAATTGAAAGTGCTGGCTCAACCGAAAAGGTCGAAAAAGTTGAAAAAGTTGAAACAACTGAAAAGACCGAAAAAGCACCTGAATTGCCCAAAGAACAGCGGGTAGTAAAGGTGATGCAGAATAGACCGGATGGCACCAAGCCCCCCGAAAAGAAAAAGAAAAAACATAACTTTATGATCAGCACCGATGACGGCGGATTAAGCCCGGATGCTGATTTCGGGATTGTTAAAGCTGCTGTATTGGTTAATATTACCCCACCACCTCAACGTGGCCCAGGTCCAGGCCAGGGTGGCAATCGTCAGGGTGGCGGTGATAATAGAAATAATAGACCCGGTGGTGGTCCCGGCCAAGGTCAAGGTGGTCAAGGTCAGGGTGGCCCAGGTGGCCAGGGCGGCGGTTTCCGTCCCGGCGGCGACAATAGAAATAACAGACCTGGCGGCGGTCCTAATCAAGGCCCCGGTGGTCAGGGTAATTTCCAGAATCGTGGTCCAAACCGACCTCCTGTCATACCAGCAGGTCCTCCGCCAGATCCAGCAGCAGCAAAACCAGGTGCAGCCAAAGTTGCCGGACCAGCGAAGAAAAAACAGAAGCGTACTGTATTCGGTGATAAAGATAATAAGCCGTTTGCAGCCAAAAAGCCGACAACAGCATTTACCAGTACAACTATTAAATCACGTAAAAAACGAAGTAAAGATGCTACAAAGAGCAATCCTGATCAGTTAACCCGTGATATACCGATTATCATAACCGGTCATATAACTGTTGGTGAATTAGCAGAGCGCGCACTTATTTCACCCGCACAAATAATTACCCAGTTAATCACCATGGGTACTCTGGCTACTGTTAATCAACAAATTGAACCAGCATTAGCTGTTGAAGTTTTAGAGAAGTTAGAAATTGAAGCGTTATACGAGAGCGATCTTGTCGAACATGCAGATTGGCGCTTAACTGCAACTTCCAGCAGCAATGATGAGACCGCCGGTGAGACGCGTCCGCCAGTAGTAACTATTCTCGGACACGTTGACCACGGTAAAACCACCCTACTCGACTCAATTCGCAAAACCAGCGTTACCGAGTCAGAATTTGGTGGAATTACTCAACATATTGGTGCATACCAGGTTACAATTAACGATCGTAAAATAACCTTCCTTGATACTCCCGGCCACGCGGCATTTACTGCCATGCGTGCCCGTGGTGCCAACATGACAGACATTGCTGTCCTGGTGGTAGCGGCAGACGATGGCATTCAACCACAAACAGTTGAAGCTATTGACCATGCCAAGGCAGCGAAAGTTCCCATCATTGTTGCTATTAACAAGATTGACTCACCTGGCGCACAGGTTGAATCAGTTAAACAACAATTAACCATTCACGAATTAGTATCCGAGGAATGGGGTGGCGATACCATTATCGTTGAAGTATCCGCGAAGAAAAATATCAACATCGACCAGTTATTAGAGATGATACTACTGGTAGCCGATGTCGCAGACCTTAAATCCGATGCTACTAAACCTGCACGCGGTGCTGTTGTCGAGTCAAAACTTGATAAACAACGCGGTCCAGTGGCAACCGTCCTGGTACAGGAAGGTACACTGCGGGTTGGCGACGCAATCGTCGCGGGTATGATTTCCGGTAAAATCAGAGCAATGGCAGATGAGCATGGCAAATCTATGAAAGAAGCCGGTCCATCTACTCCGGTAGAAATTACCGGTTTATCAGAAGTTCCGGTAGCGGGCGACCTGTTTATCACTGTTGCTGACGAAAAAATAGCAAGAACACTTGCAGAAGATAGAAACCTGAAAGCGCGTGACGAAAGATTACAGGCTCACGTATCGTTGCAAAACCTCAGCAGCTTGGTCGCAAGCGGACTGGTGAAAGACCTGAACCTTATTATCAAGGCAGACGTTGCTGGTTCTATTGAAGCCATCAGCCAGGTTCTCAGCCAGATTGAACATTCAGAAATCCGTGTAAACATCATCCATGCCGGCGTCGGTGACGTTACAGAATCCGATGTCTTGCTGGCATCAGCATCGAACGCGATTATCCTCGGTTTCCATGTGAAAGCAGAATCACAAGCTCGGTTAATGGCAGAAGAGGCAAGTATCGACGTTCGTATCTATCAGGTTATTTATGACCTGGCCGATGATGTACAAAAAGCAATGATAGGTATGTTGACCCCGATATTCGAAGAATCCATCCTCGGAAACGCAGAAGTGCGTATGGTATTCAAAGTATCTCGAGTCGGCGTTATTGCTGGTTGTTATGTTAAAAACGGCTTAATACGCAGAAATGCCAAGGTACATATCAAGAGAAACGGCGAAACCATTCACACCAGCAACCTCGATTCGTTGAAACACCTTAAAGAAGAAGTACGCGAAATGGCTGCCGGATTTGAATGCGGAATTGGAATAGACGGATATTCCGATTGGGAAGAAGGCGACATTATCGAATGCTTCATAATGAAAGAACTTCGCCGCGAAACACTATAAATCAAATAGCTAATTTGCCGCGGTATAAAAACCGCGGCATTTTTTTATAGACAAGTCTAATGGAAAAGCAATGACAGAAGAAATAACAATAGATACCAGGGCTGCTGATAATAAAAGTGCCGGACGAACTCTGGCTATAAATACTGCTATAGTATCCGGTGGAATGGCACTGAGCAGGATTATCGGATATGTTCGTGAAAAGGAGTTGTTGCGAATATTCGGTGATACAGATATTAGCGGAGCATATAACCTCGCATTCGTCGTACCGGATATCTTTTATAACCTTTTAGCTGGCGGCGCAATTGCAGCAGCATTCATTCCGGTATTTTCCAACTATTTAACCAAGGGCGATAAAAAATCAGCAGATATTGTCGGTAGCAGTATTGCACAGTTGCTGGTGATATCTATGATAATAGCCATCACTATCTGTTTTATTTTTGCTCCTTATTTAGTAAATGTCGTAAATATGATTGGCGCAGAAAAATCGATAAAACCGGAATATTTCGCGTTAACAGTAAAATTAATGCGCATTATGTGTTTCATGCTATTATTTACGGCTTTATCCGGCCACCTTACCGGAATATTACAATCCAACAAGAAATTTGTTGTCCCGGTAATTGTATGGCTGGGTTATAACTTTGTTATATTACTGGGTATCGAATGGTTCAGCCGAATGAGCATATTTGGCGGTTCTAATCATCTTCCTTCCATTGAGGGTGTCTCTTTCAGTGTAGTACTGGCAGCGATAATAATGGTGGTTATTCAGATACCAGCAGTAATTAAAACCGGTTTTAAATTTAAATGGGGTATAAACTGGAAACATGAAGGTGTAATTAAAGTAGCTTTATTATTCTTGCCTGTTATGATCGGTATGGCATTATATCAGATTAATTTGATGATGCTGCCATTAGTTATGGGTGCCAAATATGGTCTACCTGCGGTAACCGATATCAAAGCTGCTAATAGATTAATTCTTCTGCCTTTAGGTTTATTTGGAATTGCAATCTCTACGGCAGCATTTCCTACCCTTGCTCAACAGGTCGCGTTGAACCAATTTACCGAGTTCCGTAAAACAATTGCCCAGTCGCTAAAGATTATACTGCTATTATCAGTTCCTTCATCAGCAGCACTGTTCGTGTTGGCTACTCCGATAACATACTTACTCTGGGGTGGTGGTAAATTCGGTGAACTTGGCGCACAAGCATCAGCATTTGTATTAGTATTTTTTGCCTGGAGTTTAATAGGTTTAGGGGTATCAAATATTACAGCACGTGCATTTTATGCCATGCATAAAAGTCTAATTCCTGCGTTAACAAGTGTATTAATGGTGATATCAAGTTACTTTTTGGCTAAGTGGATGTCAGACAGTACCGAGTTGAAATATGCAAGTGTTGCTCTGGCAACAACGATAACATCAATATTCAGCACTATTGTATTAACAGATATATTACGTCGCAAAATTAATGGCATTAACGGTGGCGATATTTTAAAAACAACCTTAAAAATTCTCTTATCCACTTTTATTATGTCAGTTGTAATGTATGTAGTTGCATATAAATTAGCACCAACCACCCCATTATTTGGATTGATAATTACAAAATTTAGTTGGAATGCACCGAGTATTCCATTTAGCCGTGAATTAGCTCAAGTCGCTAATACTCATATCCCACATCACCAAATTTTTGTACAGGTTTTAGCGGCATGTTTGTCCGGAATATTAAGTTATGGTGTTATGTTAAAACTGCTTAGAGTGCAGGAGTTCGAGACAGTTTTGCAGAAAATTATTAGTAAAATTAAAAAATCAAAATGACGGGGTAAATGGTGTGACTGC
>JBIJDE010000660.1:0-2504 GCA_044344305.1 Armatimonadota bacterium | reverse complement strand
CTCGAGGGAGGTGTCCCCGCAGGGACGGCGGGAGTGAACTGGCTCTCAACTACAACAAAAAATTAATACCACGGGCAAAGGAATTGCGTAAAGAAATGACTAAGCAGGAAAAACATTTGTGGTATGATTTTTTAGTTAATTACCCGGTGCGTTTTCAAAGACAAAAAACGATAGACAACTTCATTGCTGATTTTTATTGTTTTAATGCCAGATTAATTATTGAGATAGATGGCAGCCATCATTTTACCCCCGAAGGTATGATAAAAGACGAATTTAGAACAACAATACTTGAAAAATATAATTTGAAAGTTTTGAGATTCTCAAATAGTGATATAAATACAAACTTCGCTGGTGTATGCGATATTATTGATTATGAAGTTAAGCAAAGAATCACTCCCTCCGTCACTTCGTGACACCTCCCTCGGCGAGGGAGGCTTTTCATGTCCGCAGTTACAGGGGGAGTAAAATGTCTCTCAACAAATATTAGTCTCTAAAAAAATATCTTCATAAAAATGTTTAACTCATATCACGTTATGGTAATATAGTAATATCAAACTATGCGGAGGGCATGAAGATGAGTGAAAATGTTTTGCATATCAAACAGACCGAATTTGATGCTGTTGTAATGACTGGTGAAGTACCGGTGGTGGTTGATTTTTGGGCTCCATGGTGTGGCCCATGCCGGATGCTGGCTCCAGAGTTGGAGAAGGCTGCCGCGAGATTGGGTGATAAGGCAAAGATTGTAAAAATTAATACAGACGAAAACCCGGTTATAAGTGCTAAATACAGTATATCAAGTATACCGACATTAATGATTTTTCATCATGGTGATTTAATAGGTCAGCACTCTGGATATATCACCGGCGATGCCCTGGCCGCATCGTTGGAAGATTATGTAGCTACTAATAAATAAAAAGGAAGAGCGGTTAATTAATCGAATTATTAACCCCTATGAGCAACTTATTATTATATTCCTGGCCGCGGGGAGAAAGTAAATCAGCGGATTTTAAAGTGGCATTTAACGGTGAAATCGCCGACGTTTTATATAATGACGCAGGTGATTTCGCCGTTTGTTCGTTTGATGGCGATTTAACTGTTACTATCACAGTTGAGAAAACGATTGATACCGTGAAGATTTCTCCACTCAGTCGTGGTATCACGTCAGTTATCAACGATAATTGCGTCTCCTTTCATATCAATTCATCACAAAATATCTGCATCTCAATACCGGGGATGAAAAAGCTATTTATTTTTGCCAATCCGATGGAAGAAGATGTACCGGATGCAAATGACCCGGGAGTGAAATATTTCCATGGCGGTCAGGTGTATGAGGTGGGAGAATTATGGTTGAATAGCGGTGAAACGTTATATATCGAAGGTGGTGCTGTGGTGAAAGGTTCTTTACGATGTGAAGATGCAGCAGATATCACCATCACCGGACGTGGTATATTTGATAACAGTTATTTCAAGGGTCAAAAATATTGGTCACGGACATTTTATTTGTTAAACTCTAAAGATATTGAGATAAACGGTATCATCCTGACCAATCCCAACAGTTGGATGCTGCATTTAGCCGGATGCGAGAATGTGCATATTAACAACATTAAAGAGTTGGGAACCTGTATCGGCAGCGATGGAGTTGATGTAGTAGGCAGTAAACATATACATCTGGAGAACCTGTTTATCTACAATAATGATGATTGCGTAGTCATGAAGGCGTCTGGCGATGCCCAAAAAGATGTGGAAGATGTTCTGGTGGAAAGATGTATATTTGGCAATGGTCCCGCCGGCAATGCCATGGAAATAGGTTATGAAACCCGTTGCGAGTATATGCGTGATATAACTTTTCGCGATTGCGACGTATTATGCGTTCACGGCCACGGCTCCCCAATCTCTATTCACAATGGCGACCGCGCGATAATCCACGATATCCTTTTCGAAAATATTCGTATTGAGCATCATTACGATAAGTTGTTCGACCTGCGCGTATTAAACTCGCGATGGGGCAAGGACGGCATCAATGGCAGAGTTTATAACGTGACAATCCGCAATATCGAAGTGACGCGCGATGCATGCAACCCCGGTTATACGGTAGCAGTCATCGGCGGTATCGATGACGACCACGCCGTAACCAATGTGACATTTGAAGATATCAGGTTTAACGGGGTAAAAATAACCACCGCCGAAGAGATGGATCTGTATATGCGAAATGCGAAGAATATTGTGATAAAATAGAGGTAATTATATATTTTCACATCGATTAATTGTCAGTTAGCAATCAAATTCTAACAAAGAAGTCAGGATTTTATGTAGAGATAATTTTTATGTGTCGCTGCTCTGCAGCTTTAATATCTTGGATACAATGGAATACTATTAATATTTGTGCGCCAAGCAAGCTTGGTAATTCTTATCGGTGGAAGTCCGATTCGGATAAAGCCTAACCAGCAGTCCGACACCGAACCCGTGTGTATGATGGCAACATCATGCATAAAGCCGGGTGTAGG
>JBIJDE010000659.1:0-2505 GCA_044344305.1 Armatimonadota bacterium | reverse complement strand
CTCCCCGCGACTTCATGGGATCGGAAGAATTGCTGATGGCATTTTACACCGAACCGGAAATGGTGCGCGACATGATGGAAACCATGACCACCCTTTGGATAAATAACTGGGAACAGGTTGCAAATGAAGTGCAAATCGACCACATCCACATCTGGGAAGATATGTCCGGCTGCCAGGGGTCGCTGTTATCGCCAGCAATGGTAGAAGAGTTCATGATGCCGCAATATGACAGAATTACCGATTTTGCGCAGGCAAACGGAGTACGGATAGTATCCGTCGATACTGATGGCGATTGTAGCGAATTAGTGCCGATAATGATGAACCACGGTATAAATATGTTCTTCCCGTTCGAGACCCAGGCCAGCAACGACATCATCTATTTCCGCGACAAATACCCCACCCTCGGCATAATGTGCGGGTTGGATAAACGCGCATTGGCAGCAGACAAAACCGCCGTAGATAAAGAAATAGAAAAATGTGCCACCATGATTTCCCGTGGCCGCTATATCCCCGGTTTCGACCACCTCATTCCACCCGACGCCAAATGGGAAAACTTCAAGTATGCGGCAGAACAGATAAAAGCACTTTGCTATGGGTAATTAGGAATTACGAATTACGAATGGTGAATTACGAAAGCTCTTGCAAAATCTCTATTTTCTAAAATTATAGATTGTTGTTTAACGTTTTTGAGAGTAAATCAGGAACTGACACCGAGTGGCGAAGCCATGATGGTATCTGTCCCATCGGGTTTTTACAAAAGCCTCTATTTATCTTTTTTAACAGTTAAAAGTTATCTAAAACAGGACTTTTCAAATAATTAACATCATTAAAAGATGTAGTCACCGTTTGGAACAGGGTCGCAGCCCGGCTCCCCAAAAGCTGTCATTTACCTGAAGCAACATTTACATTTCTCTCTTTAATTTTCAGGCAATATCTGAAATACATGATTAAATAATTAGTCTTATTGATAGAAAATTTTAGTGGGATGAAATTGTTTTGGTAGATGGAAGTGAATTAGAAATATAGTTTTCATGGTAATTTAAGGGAGCCGGGCTGCGACCCTGTTCCAAACGGTGACTGTAATTTTTCCCATTGCTATTTATTTTCAGTTAAAAGTTATCAACCTGAGAATTAATATCAGGTTATACAATTGCCTCTAAAAATTACGAATTACTGAGACTCTTGCAAAAACTCTATTTTAAAAATTACAGATTATTATTTAAGTTTTTTTGAGAGTAAATCAGGGACTGACACCGAGTGGCTAAGCCATGATGGTGTCTGTCCCACCGTGTATAAATATTTCCTAATTTAATCCCCCTGGAACGCCAATCAGGAGATTAGCGTTCCCAGAAAGATAACTTTATTTCACTTCCGGCACTAAACATTCCACAACAACAACCTCGCCTGATGGAACTGCCGGTACCAGATTGCCGGATATTTGTTTTCCGTTCACAATTAATTGTGGTGTAGTTACCGCGGATTGTTTTATTGTGATTTTATAGGTTGCACCACGGAAGATGCGGGTTATGGTGTATTCTTTCAAATCCGTCGGCAAGCATGGATCAATCGTAAGACCATTCCAATTAGGTTTGATACCGAGAAGGGATTGTGATACGGTGATGAAGTTCCATGACGCGGTTCCGGTGAGCCAGGAGTTCTTCGCTTCACCGTGATTTACGGCATCTTTACCCGCTACCATTTGCGAATAAACATATGGTTCCATACGGTGAATCTCGCTGATATCTTCCAGGTATGCCGGGCAAATCTGCCGGTAATATTCCCATGCGTAATTGCCGCGTCCCAGTACGGACTCGGCGATTATTATCCACGGGTTGTTGTGGCAGAAAATGCCGGCGTTTTCTTTGTAACCAGGCGGATAAGACGAAATTTCACCGAGTTCCACATGATATTTTGTATATGCTGGCTGTTGGAGCATAATTCCGTATGGGGTATTCAATCTGGCGCGTACCGAGTCTAATGCCTGTTGCGCCTTGCCAGTCTCTTTGCCGATTTCCGCCATTACACAGTAACCTTGCGATTCGATAAATATTTGTCCTTCTTCATTTTGCGCACTGCCAATAGGATTGCCAAAGAAGTCGTAAGCGCGGCGGAACCACTCGCCATCCCAACCGTGTTCAAGTACCGTTTCCTGCATTTTTGCGATATAACCTTCGGCGGCTTTCGCTTCATCTTCTGCATTAGTTAAGCGACTTAATTCAACAAAATCCTTACCAATGGCGACGAACATACCGGCAATCAATACTGATTCCGCTGTTTTCCCCTCGCGATTGGCACTGGTCTGGAATGATTCACCAGGCTGTTCAGAGAAACAATTCAGGTTAAGGCAGTCGTTCCAGTCGGCACGGCCAATTAATGGCAAACCGTGCGGTCCCAGGTTATTCACCACATGGTAAAACGATGCTTTGCAATGCTGGTATAGCGACGCAGATTTGTCGGAATTATCGAAAGAAACCTGTTCATCAAGAATAGACCAATCATTTGTCT
>JBIJDE010000422.1:0-4682 GCA_044344305.1 Armatimonadota bacterium | reverse complement strand
GCCTGGTATGTACTCTCTAATTATACAGGTATGAATAAGGGTATTTTGAAAAATAATACTATTACCTGGACTTCAATGGATATTAATGCCGGTCCTACTATGCCTACAGACGATGGTTCTTTACTTTTTTCATCGGTTGGAATATTTGATAACAGTTTCAAATTGGCTGCCGGTGAAAAGTTTCAGAAGACTAACTGTGTTCTCGGTTATGGTGGGCAATATTTTGTTGGTATTGTTGAAAATAAAGTAACTGTATATGCCATGGCAGGATTTCAGGAGTTGCATTCATATACCATTAATCTATCGTGGAGAAAACAATGGGAGACGTTTTCGGAGAATACACTATTTGATAAAGTCATCGCCTATTTCCCTGAGTATAAAACATTAATGACAGTAGATTCAGCAGGTATGTCTATGGTGTTGAACCCGATAGATGTAAATGCGGACATGAAAGCCGCCGGAAAAAACTATCTTTATGTACGAACTTCGCCAGATTTGCGATTTAAAACCGGTACAAAATATAGTTGCCTTGTTGATGTTCAATCTTCATGCGGCATCGATGTTTATTCATTAGACCAGGCGCCTGAAGGCATGAAAATTTCTCAGTCGGGACTGATAGAATGGCAAGTTCCAGAAGATTATAAGAATAGAGAAGAGACCGTTATAATATCAATGGTAGACGCTTTCGGACAGACCTGCCTTTATCCTTACAAAATAACAGCTATGCCATAAATGTCATAATAATTTTACAAAGGTCACTTCGACAAGTTCAATAACCGTAATTTCACCCGGTCACTGAACTTGTCGAAGTGATTCTACCTGAAAACCGAAAACCGAAAACTGAAAACCTTGTCCTCTGATTCTTATCGCAAAACTCTCAATACTTCTTCTATTGACGTTCTGCCTTCGGCTGCTTTTTGCAGGCCGTCTTGCAACATGGTGGTCATACCGCCGGCGATGGCGGCTTTTTGCATTTCTTCTTTTGACCCACGCTTGTTAATAATTTCAGCCAGATGGTCGGTCATTGTCAACACCTCATGGATGGCATTACGACCGCGGAAACCGCGCTGAGCACATTCCGGACAACCGACGGAGTGGTAATATATAGCATTCAGCAAAGAACTGTCATTAATGCCCAATGCGTGAAGCTGTTCAGCCGCTTTATTTATTGGCTGTTTGCATTTTTCACAAAGTCGTCGCACCAGTCGTTGGTTTACGATGCAATTGATACTGGCGGATATCAGGAATGGTTCTATACCCATATCCAGCATGCGTACCAGTGTGTCAACAGCGGAATTTGTATGCAGGGAACTGAAGACCATATGTCCTGTTATCGCGGCCTGAATGGATATTTCCAGAGTTTCACGATCGCGGATTTCTCCGACTAATATTACATCCGGATCCTGTCGCAAAAATGAACGTAATGCTGAAACAAAAGTATATCCAACCCGCACATTCACCTGTGATTGAGTGGCATGGGGTAGCAGATATTCAACAGGGTCTTCGATGGTCATTAGCTTTTTTTCTGGACCGGCGATATCTATCAGGCAACTATATAGCGTAGTGGTTTTTCCACTGCCGGTTGGACCGGTACAAAATACCATTCCATTGGGACGGTGAATAGCCTCGCGAATTCGGGTAAGGTCACTATTAGATAGGGTTATCTTATCAAGGCTTAATAGTACGTGGCTATTATCTAAAATCCGCATTACCACTGACTCGCCAAATACAATTGGTGTCATATTTACCCGCAAATCTATATCACGACCTTTGAAATTTATTAATATACGGCCATCCTGCGGTAGCTTTTTCTCGTCCTGATTCATGGCGGACATTATTTTAATGCGCTGGACTATTGCCCCATAAATTTCAATCGGCAACCGACGAATTTCATGCAAAACGCCATCAACACGATATCGCAACTGCGATTCAGTTTTATTTTCGCTGCGAATTGGCTCCAGGTGGATATCACTGGCACGCATATTGACTGCATAAATGATGATACCACTGGTAAGCGCGATTGTTTTCTGCTCGCGAGAATCCTCTTCTTCATTGATGGTTGGGATAGGGGTACTGATGCATTCGTAGAAAAATGCCAATTCTTCATCTAACACATCATGCTGTACGCCGGCAGTAGCAACAGCCAGTGAATCGCGATTTAAATAAGCGGTCAGATCACTCTTGCGGAACCGCCACTGATTGCCAACCTTTGATCCTTTTACATCACCGCGTTCCAGCATGCGGTAAAGGGTTGGTTTGCTGATTCCAAGAAACTGTACAGCCTCAGCCAGCGACATCAATTCTTCATTGATACCTTCCGACGTATCCGCCGATTTGGTTTTAACGTTCTTTGCCATTTCATTTCCCCCTTCTAACTATGTAATCATATGTTATCATGTAATATTATGAATTAACATGATAACTTTGTCAATAGGTAACAAGGAGGTATTTGAAAATATTTGATAATTTATTTTTTTAAAATTTTACATCGATTAATAGGATTGAAAAGATTTTAAATTATGTCAAAACTTTCGCTTTTTAAGAAGATTCTGCTCAAAAATGGTCGCTTTGACAGGCTTAGTGACCGTAATTACTATCGGTCACTGAGCCTTCGAAGTGACCTTTATAAAATCCTGACTTTTTTTTAATTTGATTGCTAACTGACTATTAATCGATGTAAAATTGAATTTATTAAAAAAGGTCAACTGTTGCAATACCACGATAAATTAATATGTCGCCATTGACAAATCTCCCTGTCATCTGCATAATTTGCATCATATTTAAACATGGCAGAGAGGTGAAACCTTGCGTAAATGGATTTGGGGCGTATTGATTGTTGCTTCGTTAATTTTGCTGGCAGGTGCTTATAATTTGTTGCCAGTGGTACCCAATGGCAGGTTCCCATTGGGTGTAATTGAGGTTTGGGGTTTTATTACCGGCGCAGTATGTGTATTGATGGTGGTGGAGCAGAATATATGGAATTTCCCGCTTGGGTTGGCGAATAACTTCTTTTTCATTATTCTATTTCTAAATTCAAAATTATATGGTGATATGGGGTTACAGTTTATTTATGTAGTTCTGGGTATACATGGCTGGTATGAATGGCTTCGGGGTGGCGTGAACTTCACCATGTTGCGTGTCAATCGACTTCATATTCGCGAAGGTGTAATTTTGGCTGTTATCGGCATATTGGCTACAACTGGTTTAACTTATTATTTCATCAGCATAGATGACTCTGCACCATTTTTGGATGCTCTAACAACTGTACTCAGTCTTATTGCTCAATATTTGTTAAACTTTAAACGATTGGAAAATTGGTTTGTCTGGATAACTGCGGATGTCATATATGTTTATTTATATATTTACAAGGAACTGTATCTTACTGCTGTTCTTTATGCAATATTTATCGGTATGTGTATAGCCGGTTATAACGCTTGGAAGAAATCATTAACCGTTAATGAACCGATGATTGATGAGGGGCGGCATGAAGCAGTTTAATACCGGGGTAGTGGTGGGGAAGTTTTACCCGCCTCATCGTGGACATCATTTTTTAATTGATACTGCTATTGCGCATTGCAACCATGTATCAGTAATGGTTTGTCATAAACCGGAACAATCCGTGCCGATAAATGTTCGATTGGAAGCACTTCGCGAAGAACACCCGGAAGCGGATGTCATCCCGGTAGAAGATACACTGGCGGATGATGATACCCTGGGTTGGGCTGCATATACTGTGGAGTTGTTGGGTGGCGCACCTGATGTAGTATTCACTTCGGAGGATTACGGCGATCCTTATGCCCGGGCTATGGGGAGTAAGCATATCCTGGTAGACCGCATGAGAGTTGAAGTTCCATGTTCTGGCACGATGCTGCGAAATAACCCGCTGGAAAATTTACAATATTTATCACCTCGTATGCGTGCTTATTATATTAAACGTATATGTGTTGTGGGTGCAGAATCTACCGGAACCACTACTATGGCAATGGCATTGGCGGAATATTACCATACTAATTGGGTTCCAGAATACGGACGTGAATACAGTGAAATTAAGATGGATGCTGATTACAATGGCGAGTGGACCAGCGAAGAGTTTGTAGCAATCGCTCGAGAACAATCGCGCCGTGAGGATATCGCCGCCCGCACCGCTAACCGGGTGCTAATATGCGATACAGATCCGTTTGCCACTACCCTTTGGCATATGCGCTATATGGGCAATCGTAGTCAAGAGGTTGCTGACATTGCGGATAACCGCCATTACGGCTTGTATTTATTAACCGGTGATGAAATCCCATTTGTTCAGGACGGACTGCGCGATGGTGAAGATATTCGACATGAAATGCATCAACAGTTTATTGAGGAACTAACAACCACCGGCAGACGTTGGGAGATGTTAAACGGTTCTCACGAAGAGCGGTTGAGAAAAGCAATCAAGCTGGTAGATGGGATATTGAAGGAAAATGGAAATGAATAAAAAGTTAATTCTATTAATTTTAGTCGTGATATTAACTGCATTTATTGCATTGATATCTGTAGCTGTTAATTATGTTGAGCAAGCACCAGATAATCAATGGTTGACTTTTATTTTATGGCCATTTATTTTGATAGCCAGATTTTTTGTATTTGCATTTGTTATGAAGTTAATGATTATATTATCATTTTTTATGGAGTTAATATTGTTATGG
>JBIJDE010000657.1:0-2516 GCA_044344305.1 Armatimonadota bacterium | reverse complement strand
AAATACAGCCATACAAGCGGCGATTCTACGTAAAGCCTCCGCAGCAGAAATACGCAATCTCATGGTAGAACAAGGTATTCCAACATTGCGGGATGACGGTATTGATAAAGCGCGGCGAGGTATTACCAGTATAGAAGAAGTACTGCGTGGTATTTATATTGATTGATAAGAGGGTTTTTAGTGTCTTATCAGCAGCAGATTCTATTCACGGATACTATCTGCGGTTTGACTGGCGGTAACTTGTGCCAATACATCGGCGCGTTCATTTCCCGGGTTTCCGGCATGTCCTTTCACAACTCTCCATTGAATCTTGCCTGTATATTCTGCTACTGCTTTATCAAATTTCTGCCATAAATCGATATTCTCAACCTGTTTGCCAGTGCTACTTTTCCAGCCTTTTTTCTTCCAATTATGTATCCACTCGGTAATACCTTTGTATACGTAGGTACTATCGGTAATAATTGTTACATCAGAATCTGGTACCGCATTTAACGCAGCTATTGCGGCAGACATTTCCATTCGGTTATTGGTGGTGTGCGGGTACCCTTTGGCATATTCTTTTACAATAGTACCATCTGGTGATGTTATTACAATTGCAGCTGCGCCGGGACCTGGGTTTCCCTTGCATGACCCATCAGTGTAAATAATATATTGCTTCATTAATCTAATAATATTCCTAATGACATTCCGCCATTGGATGTGCGGAAGATAATATGATTGGTGGATGGTGCTAATGCTGGTGCACTCCAAACCGTACCATAAGGTAATTCATAACTTTGGGTAGTTCCAGTTAACAAGTTCTTTATAACGTATACACCATCATTCATATATCCTAACTTTGACCCATCAGCATTGAATGATGGCCAATTGCCGTCACCGACTAATGTTTCTGCTCCATAGAAACTACGTAAATATATTTTCCCATCTACTTTACTGAGTGCAATATTAATACCATTGGGAGAAATAGAGATGTTTTTAGTTTCCGCTGCTGTAGCGATTTTTATTGAATTTGTAGAATTACCACCGAAATCAACGGCATAAATACCGGTTGTCCAAAATCCTACCATTCTATCTGCATTAGCTGAAACGCTCATTTGTAATGGCAATCTTAGCAATGCTGCTGGCAAACCTACTAATGTCGGATCTAATTGACGTAATATAAATGCGTCAGGAATTGGATTTAATGGTGAAACTTTCATTAAATGAAAATCAGTGCTGTTCGTATACGTATCAGTTATATACGCTCCAGTCATGAAGCAAATTGTATTTCCTTGAGCAGGTATAAAGTTGGGACAAACAGCTCCATTAAGAGTTGCAATGTCATTTGATTTAATAGCCGGAACAGGTATGGAACCGGCGACAGGTGAAACTTTGTATATAACACCATCTATACCGGTGTAAGCAATTGCCCTTGGGTCATCAGACCAACTCATCGTTTTCGCACTTGCAATAGTAGTATTTCCACTCGCTGCGAAGATTGGTTGAATTAATACTTTCGGTCCAATAACTTCCTGCAGTTTAGCAAATTGAAAAACTGCTCCATTCTCACCGATCGATAAAAACTTTACTTTGTAATAAACATAACCGACACCACTTTTCACAGTGCGTATTAACCAGGTATCATTGTTTGATATAACACCAGCTGTTGAGGAATAACCACCAATTGTCGCAATCGTTAATAAATTATAATCAACATTACTTTTCTTTATCATTGACATTGAAGGAGTTATATTTCTACCAGTAGTCCATGTGAAATCACCATTTCCAATATTTACTTCAGCACCAGTCGGCAGATTAAAATCTTTATTCAAGGCTACTTTAAAATTATTTGAAACCACGATAATCGGCTGTAGAGAGTCAATTATTAGTGTCAGATCCTTACCACCAGGTGAAACAACAGCATAATTTTTGTATAATTTCCAATTCAGTGATTCTAATCTATACACCTGAAATTTTTCATCAGGAGAATATGCTGTTGATAATTTAATATTTACAGTTATCGGTGATAATACAGCAGAGTTATTGTTATTTGTATTAAAACCTGTGACGAATATTCTTCCTGCAGGCATAGGAGCAAGTGTAGTTGCAGCTGTTTCATCAAGTTGCTGAATAGTAAATGCTATCTCATTTGCAGCGGCCCTTTGCCCTGTCATAGATATTGAACCGTCTTTAGTTGATGATAACTGTATAACATCTGTAGGCATCGGCCTATTTACAGCATCACTACATCCAATTATTGTTAAAGCAATTATCGTGAAAAATATATAGTTAATGTATGCCAGTTTCATTGCTGCTCCCAAATTAAATAGTACTGCTGAATTATAGCATTATAAGGGGTGTTTTATAAAGAAATACCCCGGAATACATGACTCCGGGGGTACGAAAAGATTTGATTAATCTTCTTTCTTGAATTTATTCAGCACATCGCCAAATAAGTCCCCTAATGTTGGTTTCATATTAGCTGCTGTCTGTTCTTTCATAAAGTCACGTACTTGACCACGTTCTCTGTCCCGTAT
>JBIJDE010000241.1:0-7217 GCA_044344305.1 Armatimonadota bacterium | reverse complement strand
GAAAATCTTCAAACTCTTCACGCCGATTACAATGCGAGCAATAATCGCAAAATCTGCAACCTTAACCGCTAATTCATTTGGCAACCCAACTGGCATCTGTGGAATATGAGCATTAATATTACGCAATCCCAAGTTATATGATGCGTTAAGCATGCCGCAATAAGCATCGCCGCGACCATTAATCAGGTTGGTCTTAGTTTCTTCCGCAGCGGCACAAACCATCACTGGTCCGTCAAACAGTTGAGCAAAAATAGTCAACGGACCTTCTGGACCGAAATTGCCAAGGTATATGACGGCTGCATTTGCACCGCGAGATTTTGCCTCTTCGAGGGCTTTCATAGCATCTGCTTCATTTTCAATAATTGTACTGACCGCAAAGCAGTTAATTTTCTTTGCATTGCATTCATCGGTCAATTTACCCAATCGAGTGCGGGTCAAAGACGCAGGAAAGCAATCGCGGCTAACGCCGACTAATGCGATATTTACTACCGGACTATTCTGAATTATGGACATTTCTTACTCCTCTTTCTGTTTTCTAACTAAAATTTCTGCTGTCAAAGATATATACCTTCTATAACAGCAGAATTAATTACTACTATAAAATAGCACAAATCTACCCCTTTAGATAAGGGGTAAATTATAAATAGTCAAAAAAATCTATAAAAATCGTATTTAATCATCTGAACCACAGATCAGAATGATTTCGTATGATTAAATGATTTTAAATTCAATTTTTTGACATGATTAACAAGATTAACAGGATTTTTAATTTTGCGTAGCAAAACATATATCCTTCCCATCCTGTCCATCGATGTAAATAAATTCGTAATTAACTACTCAAAGCTCTATCTTGTACCGGCATTTCTGATGGTCACCGAGGTCATACAAATCATGAGTTTTGGGTACATCCACTATCTCTACTAATTCTGCCCCGGCTAATTCACAGGCGCGGCGCGATGGATAATTATCCGGGTTGCAGGTAATCCATAGCGGATTTATATCATGTTTGCGTGCCAAATCGAGTAACAGTTTGCAACTACGGGCGGCGTAGTGATTACCGCGAAAATTTGGGTAAACATGATATCCGATATGGCCGACGTATTGCAAAACATCCCAGGAAGATACTACCCGAAGCGATATTTTGCCCATCATCGCATTGGTTTTGTAATTAACCATCATAAACTGGTACGACGGCACGTAACCACGTTCATAATCACCTTCAGAATAATCAGTAACCAATAACTGCAATTCATTATCCAACAATAAACCGGGATGGTAAAAATTCACCTTGATGCCATAATATTTAACTCGTTTGACGATTCCACCTATCATTATTACCAACTATTTTATTCTATTTTAACCACGAAAATCACGAAATGGCACGAAAAAGAACTTAGTTTAAGGTCGCTATGCTTTTCGAAGTGACCATTTTCAGACATGTTTTTCATACAACGCGAAAATCCAGAATAATTTTTATTTCGTGCCTTTCGTGATTTTCGTGGTAAAAAAAATCATATCATTTACAAGGCTTCTGCTTCAATAATTTTCAATAAAAAAGCAGTTGTATCAGCTTATGCCCTTCATCTATAACCAGATCCGGGTCTTCATTGGCTTTTACTTCGCTTATTCTTTCAGCATCACCTTTAAATACACCATTACCGGAAATTATAAATGGAACAGGGTTGCCGACATGGGTACGCAGTTTCACCGGAGTATAATGATCAGGCAATATTAATATTCGTGCAGGCCCCATCTCTTTTGCTTTATTCCATACGGGTCCTACTATCTCAGAATCGACTAACTCGATTGAACGCACTTTGCCTTCCATGTCACCCTGATGACCGCACTCATCCGGGGCTTCGATATGTATCATCACAAAATCATCAGTTTCCAGTGCTTTTTTCGCCGCTTCCGCTTTGCCTGTCCAGTTGGTATCAATGGTACCTGTAACACCCTCAACTGTTGGTGCCTTCAAACCGGCAAGCCTGGCGATGCCACGCAACAAATCCACCGCGGATATCACTGTCCCGGTTACACCATGTGCCAATGGGAACGAACTTAATGCCGGCGCATACCCCTGTCCCCATAGCCAAATCATATTTGCGGGATTTTTACCGGCATCTACACGGCGTTTGTTTATCTCGTGTTTAGACAATAATTCATGTGAATCCCATATCATCTGGCGCAATTTATCTTCGTTATCACCCACCGGCAGGTATTTCTCCACCGGTTGCCCCATCACATTATGCGGAGGTGTGGTATTAACATCAACCGACCCGCCTGCCCATATCATCAAGTGGCGATAACTAACCCCCGGGTAAAACTTTATCTCCTGAGTATTCAGCTTATCGGCAATCATCCGCATCAGCACTTCGGCATCGCTGGTTTTTATTTCACCGGCACTGTAATCGGCAATGTTGCCATCGGTGGTAGTTATTAAATTACATCGAAACGCCACGTCGCGGGGCCCCAAGTCAATCCCCTGGTTTGCCGCTTCCAACGGCGCGCGACCAGTGTAATACTTCGCCGGGTCATAACCCATGATAGACAAAGCCGCGACATCGCTGCCCGGTGGCATGCCATCGGGTATGGTCTTAACCGAACCGACACACCCCGCCTGCGCCAATGCATCCATATTCGGAGTCTTCGCCGCCTGCATAGGCGACAATCCCCCCAACTCATCCAACTGGTTATCTGCCATACCATCAGGCACAATCAATATATATTTCATGTTAATATTAACCTTTTTATTTTGCCGCATGAGTTTACCACACAACGGCAAAGATATCTATAATTTATTTGAAATTAAGATACCCAGTCAAATGGAAATGGAAACAGAATTATTAAAGAGACAATTGTAAAACCTTATAATATTAATTTTTACTGTACGGAACGTCGTCCCCGACGTTCCTCATTAATAAATAAACTATCTCTTTTCGGAATGCCGGGGACAGCATTCCCTACAATTAACAATAGTTTTTTTGCACATGCCTACTTAAATAATTTGAACTTTACTAACCCAGTATAATAGAGAATTATTGAAGATGGAATTAACGAAATTCCAATATATAAAAATATAATATACCAGGAATCAAAAATAATAGATGCAAACCCCAATCCATTATTTATCCAGTTAGTATTGCCATAAGATATCAAAAAAAACAATAAAGATAGTAACAGTAAAATGAACGGTAAAAAAATTAAGAATTTATATTTTTTTGTTATTGTTATAACAGAATAACAAAAAATAATTACGATAGAAAACAGATATATATCAGGAAGAATCTGCTCCCAAACACTACCAAATTGATTGCACAATATAAGATTAGGAAATAATAAATAGACTAAAATTTGTATCATGATGGGTAATATTATTAAAACAGATGATTTAATGATATTAAATTTGATTCTTTCTGATATTTTTATCAAGTTTTACTCCTATTTATAACACTCACCTACTTCTTCTCAACAACCCCATCTTTCGCTAATGGTTGAGCGCAGAGTTTATCGCGGAGTTTCACAGAGTTCAGCTTATTATTCTGATAAAGATATTAAACATCATTTCATTACTTATCGCAACTATTCTGCATTTCAATAATATTTTCACATCGATTAATAGGATTGAAAAATAATAACAATCAGAACAAAGAAAATGTAAATAATTAAAGAGGCTATTGCAAAACTCGGTAGGACAGATATCATGGCTTCGCCATTTGATGTCAATCCCTTATTTACTCTCAAAAAACGTTAAACAACAACCTAACATTTAGAAAAAAGAGTCTGTAAGTTTAGATCACGCTGATATTTGCATCAAATGGTTTTTCGGTTGGCAACAAAGCAGCGTCCAAAGTGTCCTATGACACATCAATTCCCAGTACATAACTGTTCAATATTTAAAATCCTCGCTAATATATTAATGAGAGAAGCACTTCATGGGACTGTGGAGGAGATCTGACTTGTATATAAAGGCTATCTTCAATACAGCCTTTATGGCTTGATTCCAGACGCAACAGTCCGGCATCTTGTCTGCTATTATCTTATTCTTTATAACAAACGAGTCCAATATACAAGATAGAAGAGTGGAAATTGCAAATGGCAAATGGCAAATGGCAAATGGCAAATGGCAAATTAATATGCTTTTTCGATTTCTGGCGTGCGAACGATTTCGAACGAAATTACAGATATTAGGAGTAGTAAACTATGAAAAACACAAAACACAACAAAATATTCATCCTTCGCGCTGAGTGTCTGCAAACGGCGCGAGAACGACTGCAGGCTGGTGACACAGGTCTGATGCCTGCACTTATTGCGCTGCGAAACGATGCGGATGTTGCTTTGCTGATGACACCGAAGTCTGTGGTGGACAAGCAGCATGTGCCACCCAGCGGTGACAAGCATGACTTCATGAGCCTTGGTCCTTATTGGTGGCCGGACCCTTATACGGTAGATGGGTTGCCGTATATTCGCCGCGATGGCGAGGTGAATCCCGAATCGCTGAATGATAATTTTGACCGCGAGCGATTTGGCAAAACCATGACCGCTATAGAAACACTGGCACTGGCATATTATTTTACCGATAATTCAGCATATGCAGAAAAAGCGGTTATTCTGTTGCGCCACTGGTTTTTATCACCGGCAACGCGAATGAATCCGCATTTGCAATATGGTCAGGCTATTCCCGGAAGAGTGGATGGTCGCGATATTGGAATTATTGACACACGCCTCTTATCAAACATTGTTGACGCTATTGGGTTGTTGGGTAATTCGTCGGCATTGAGCGATGACGATTTCAACGGATTAACCCTCTGGATGCGAGATTATCTGGACTGGTTGCTAACCAGCGACCATGGCAAGGGAGAGTCCGGGCAACATAATAATCATGGTACCTGGTACGATGTTCAGGTGTCTTCGCTCGCATGTTTTACCGGACAGTACGACATTGCCAAACAGGTTATAACGGATAGTGCGGTAAAGCGCATCAATACCCACATCGCCGCTGATGGCATCCAACCCCATGAACTCAATCGCACCCGTTCATGGGATTATTCAATTATGAATCTTGACGGATTAATTCGCCTTGCCGAGATGGGACGACATGTGGGTATAGACTTATGGCATCATATTACACCCGGCGGTGCCAGTATTTGTACTGCGATTGATTTTCTGGCACAATATGTTAATAAAGAATGGCCATATCAGCAGATTCACCAAATAAATCTTTGTGTCACCCTACCCTATCATTTACGGCGGGCAAAGGTGATTTTTAACGATGATAGTTACGAAAAAATATTGGCTGATTTACCAGATGATGTGATGGAAAAACATCGAGTGCAGTTGATTTATCCAAAGTAAATAAAAAGGGAACTAAAAATGCAAATATTACCCCTGAAATTAATAAATAATCTATATTGTTTTGATATTGATAATCACACTTGCCTTATTGATACTGGTTCACCAGAAAGTTTCGGGAATTTTTCTTCCTTACAAATTGACGGAATACCTATGAAAATAAATAAAAATTATATGTCATTAAATGCATCAAAATTGAGTGACATGATTGGTGAATCTGTTGATGCATTAATTGGAACAGATATACTTAACAAGTATGAAATTGTACTAAATACTATCAATAATACGGTAAGTTTTTCAAAAGATGAAAAAAACTCCATTAATAATGCTATCGATATAGAATATTTCATGGATATACCTATCATAGAAGTTGTAATCAACTCTACAACGTACAAAATGTTTTTTGACACTGGAGCACATATTAATTATTGGCAGGATGAATCTCTTTCATCATTCAATTTTATCGAGAAAGCGACAGATGTCTATCCGGGGTACGGCGAGTTTGCTACAGATACATATCGTGTAGATGTTAGCATTGGCAGCCATCAGTATCAATTAAAATGTGGCAGCCTTCCTGGTTTATTAGGAATGACGTTAGCAATGGCGGGTGTTGATGGTATTATTGGAAATGAAATTATGCATAATCATGTAATTGAATACTCACCGAGAAACGGCGAACTTGTTATATTATGAAAACACCACATTCAAAATGGGCAGATCATTATGATTCTACATATGAATTGTCATTTGGTGCAATGTATGAAGTTATCACCCAAGCGACTTTGGAGCAAGTACAACTCAATGTGATACCACCAGCAAAAATCATTGATTTTGGAGCAGGTACTGGACGATTAACAATACCTTTAGCAAAATGTGGGTATCAGGTAACTGCAGTTGAACCCTGCATAGAAATGCTCAACAAACTTATTGAAAAATCAGGTGAATTATCAATAAATAGTTTTAACGGAAAAACAGAAGGTTATTATTCATCTGATAAATTTGATATGGCATTATCCGTATTTACCGTTATTTCATATCTACTTGATGATGATTCACTTTATAAATCTTTACAAGCAATGTCAGAATCTCTACTACCCGGTGGTTATTTGTTAATTGATATACCTTCATTGAATCTATTTCAAAGTTATTCTGTTATCAATTCATTAATCAAACGTAATGTAGTAATAACCCCGACAAGTAATAATTTATTTACATACAACGAAAATACAATATTATTCAAAAACGATACACAAATCTCTTTTAATGACTCTTTTCAAATAAAATATTGGGATGAAATGCAGATTCTTGATTTGCTTTCCAATAACTTTATTATCAAAGAAAAATTATCAGGCATATTAAATAATTCAGGTTCAAGTTATTTCCTTTTAATAAAAAAGTAATAGCAATCTATCTACTCTAATTCAAGACAATCGAGATATTACTACAGGAATTTCTCTTTTAAGATAAACCTGCTTAAAATGGTCACTGCGACAGGATTAGCGACAGGTCACTAATCTTGTTGAAGTGCCATTAAGCGAGAGAACTGTTATTAAATATTTACTACTCCACTGTAATCAGATCTGCCCCATCAAGCAATCCAAAATCATATAGACTATACTCTTCGCGGACGAACCATTCCTGGGTGAATGCAAAACCGCCACATGCACGATTTGCTTCTCCTTCTTTTTCATGTAATGGCCCAAACAGATTCTGCCTGCTGGCGCAAACTTCTATCTCGATGGTGTTTGATCCCTGTTTAACATAAGGTGTGATTTCGGCTATGTACGGTGCATAAAACATATTAACAGCCTCACAGCCATTCACTCGCACCTTATATATTATTCCCGCCGGATTGCACAAGCGCAGGA
>JBIJDE010000656.1:0-2523 GCA_044344305.1 Armatimonadota bacterium | reverse complement strand
GTGGTAGATAATGTAACGAATACACCAATACCCCAGGTAAACTCAACCAATAACATTAAAAGGACAGTTCTAACTATTTTTTTATCGCTGAATATAGATACCATAACGTCGGCAAGTGTAGCATATCGCGAGTAATTAATTCAAGGAAAAACAGTCTATACTACTCTATCTTATAAACAAATATCGTTCTGCCAATCCTCACTAATGGTTTTTGCTGTAAATATGCTCGATAATCGCTGGCAGTGTGGTTAAAGTCAGGTCCTCCAGCTAATTCTGTAGCAGAGATTGCAAAGTATCCTTTATATCCAATCGGAAGTTTTGATGCATCATCCATTACCCCATAGCCACTAACATCTGTGCAGACAATACCATATTCTTCCGGTGGCGTGGTACCGAAATAGGACAACGCTAATGGGTAAAGATTCATATCTTTCTGTGTTTTCGCTAATTTACCCAAATCCTGACCCCAATCATAATTACTGTCTATTAAAATTCGATAACCATTTCTGCTGCCGCCAGATATACCGTTGAAATATGAAATATAATCGGGAAAAGCAGGTGATATCGAAAGGATTTGTACTACAAACAATGCCGGTAATATAAACCGTCGACATGGATTCAACGTGATATACTTTACCAACCCTGCAGCAGCAATACACATAAATGGGAATATTGGCAATAAATGACGAATACCGAGATTTAACGATATACCAAGTAATCCCAAGGCTGCCATAGAGTAAATAATTATAGGGACTAAGATGACACCACTATCGAAAGTAGAAGTTTCTATTTTAGCGCGCAAACTCGGCACTGATATAAATATCAACATCACAGCGAACATTATTAATTCTGGTGCGGGTGTTTTAGTTAAAACCGCTACAGGAAAGTAATACCAACATCCTTTACCGGTAGTATCAGTATTACCCAAAATATACGATAAATGTTCTTTAGCTTCTTTTTTCACAACGTCTATACCACGAAAATATTGCTTTGCCGGCACTGGTAATCTTTGTTTTAATGATGCTGTAGCTGGTAAACTTTCTCCCGGTCTGGCTCCCAACTGCTCTACTTTAAATCCATAAACTCCCCATAGGGTGACTCCTGCAATAACAGCCAAAATCACCATATTCCCAAAAACTGCAATTAGTTTTTTCTTTTCTACTTTCTTTTGAATACAATCAAAAATAAATAATATGCCAATTATCGGCACGATAATCAAAGCAGAATATTTAGTAGCAAGAGCTAACCCGGACACTATACCTGCTATAATCAACCACTTCTTATCCTGTAAAATTAAATATTTTCTTGTAAAATATAACGCGGCAACAATAACGCAAGCGGCAGGTGCATCCGTAGTTGCAAGTCCGCTGTGAGCTATATTAGTAGGGTCTAAGGCATATAATCCAGCGGCAACCACCCCACCCCATGGACCAAATAATTCACTTGCCCAAATGTAAATAATAATCAAAAGCAATATAGAAAATATTAATGTACCGATTCTTGCAGAAGAGATTATTTGAATTCCATTATCTGAATTAACCCAAATAGTCTCTTTAGCAGCTGCCCAAATATTCATAAAAGATTGACCATCTGGCCGCCACCATTCTGCATTAGTATCAAACTTTACATTTGGAACCTGAAGCGCAAAAGCACCTTGAAAAATATTCGCTAACGGTGGATGATGTATAGATAACCTGTAATCTCCAGTCTTTATAATTGCAATTCCACGAGTTACATGGTTTTGTTCGTCATAGGTCGGTGATAGTTTTAACTGAGCCATAGTAACTACTATTGAAAAAATTGCAATTATTAATATAAGGACAATGAATGGGGCTTTTGTTATAAATAGATTTTTCATTTTACACTCTTAAGATTTTATATATTAGACAAAGTTTCTACCGTAACGTTGTGAAACAAAATTATTCTCGTAAACCATCGAATTTAGCAATCATCCGATACATTTTAATTCTCAATTTTGCTAAAGCTGGATGACTTAATTCAGCATCGCTATTAATTAACGCATGGGCAGTATTTCGTGCTAACAATAAGATATCTTTATCTCTGGCTATATCGGCAATTATATAGTCATTAACCCCACTCTGGCGGGTACCAATATATTCACCCGGACCACGAATATCCAAGTCAGCATCAGCAATTATAAAACCATCCTGACTTTCTTCCATTACTTTCAATCTACGTTGGGCGGATGCCATTTTCTCTTCTTCTGATTTAGGTCTAAATTTTTCACTGGTTACTAAATAGCAGGTTGATTGAAATACCGATCGACCAACTCTACCTCGTAACTGGTGAAGTTGAGCAAGACCAAATCTCTCAGCACCATGAATAACCATTATTGTCGCATTGGGAACGTCAACACCTACCTCAATAACTGTTGTAGCGACTAATATTTTTATCTCACCATCCCGAAATCCACGCATAGCCTCTTCACGTTCATCAGGTCGCATCCTACCATGTACCATTCCCATTTTGATTCCAAAAAACACTTTCTTTTGCAATTCAATC
>JBIJDE010000655.1:0-2527 GCA_044344305.1 Armatimonadota bacterium | reverse complement strand
GAGCGTTAAGCAAACGGCGAATCCGATGATTTTCATGTTTTGAAACATCTAACATTTGTGGTATCACACTTACTTAACCAAAATTAATAAATTTCTTGTATCAATAGTTTTTAAGTAACATTTCCCCACCAACAAACGTATAATAAATATAAGATATCTACAAAGATGCACTTTCGTGTATCTTTATACTTTTAACTGAAACTATTTAATTAGGAAAACTATTATGAAAAGACTTGGTATACTTATTTCTATACTTATTATTATTGTATATGCACTGATTGGATTCAACTCCAGAAAGTTAATTGTTAAGGATACTGTGTATCGTGATACATTGATCGAACAGCGAGTTAATTCCATAGAAAACGTGCGAGACACTCTTTACCTACCTTCTCCACAACCGGTGATCAGTCATGATGGACGTTTTATCGCCTTTTCTTTATTCCAAGAAAATACAGTTCCTTCATATTTAAGCGCACTCGATTTGTGTATTTATGATCGTGAAAATGGAGCTATTATCAGTAAAACCCGGAATGTATCGCTGGCAGGCTTTACTGAAAAAGGCAATATTCTTGTTTTATTTCAAACGGGGAAAGAAGCAACTCTGCGTGATTTATTGACTGGACAGCAATGGCCGATAAATATAGCAACAGATGGAACCACGGCAAACAAAAGCATTTATGAACTGAGTATCAGTGCAGATAGCAGGTATGCAGTATTCAGCACTGATGCCAGTAACCTTGTTGCCAATGATAAACCAGGTAGTCATGATATCTTCATACGTGATAATGTGGCACAGAAAACCCGGTGCATCAGTGTTACGACACAAGGAAAACCAGCAAATCATCGAAGCAATAACCCGGTCATCAGTGCAGATGGGAATATTATCGCGTTTACTTCGCTATCTGCAAATCTAGTCGCCGATAATACTAAAGGCATTGAAAATGTTTTTGTTTATAATCGTGATACAGGATTAACAAGCCTTATAAGTAAAAGCAATAACGGTATATCAGGAAATGCTGGAAGTCGGTGCATAGACATGACATCTGATGCTAAATACATATTATTTTCTTCTGACGCGTCAAATCTTGTCCCTGCTAATAAACGACAGAAGTGTCGTTTGTATGTGGCAGACCGACTGAAAAATAATATAGTTCCTATCAGATTAGAAAAAGATTATGGACTTGTAAACGGAAATTTTCTTTCAGATGACGGGCAACGTCTTGTTTTCACGGCAAAAAGTACCGACAAGACTTTTGCGACAAACCGTATAGGTGAAGATATTTTCACATCGGAAATATTTCTGCATGATAGAAACACCGGAAAAACTGCCTGCATCAGCGAAGGCAGTGCAGCTATTCAGGTGAAAACAGGTTTGCCATTCCACGATAACATCGACCCATCATCAAGCGAAGATGGACGGTATATTTGCTATCTAGCCAGTTTAAGCAACGTGAGTCCAACCAGTAGTGCAGGTATACCACGGGATAAAAAATGGAAGAATATTATATCTCTCGCTTATGCAATTCAGATTTACGACTGTTATACACAAAAAACTTCAACTATACTGTTGGAAACTGACTTGCCGAAAGAGCGGTAAGAATAGATGTGGAAAAGAAACCCGCCTCCCGCAATAGACTGACATATTGAGTCGTTTTCCATATTTAACAAAAAGGAATATTAATAATAATTATCGAATTTAACCACAAATATTTTTTTTCAAGCTTAAATTGGCAGATACAATATAGAAATCTTCAGTTCAATCATTCGCACGAAAGGCGAGACGAATTATGTTGATTATTCTTGCAATATTATTGGCTTGCATATTATGCTCTGCTGGCATGCAGCCATGAAAAACCTGAGCCTTATTTAGTTAAAAACGGTAAACCGTTGGCTGGCAGCATATCAGAAAAAAAACAGGTTGATATCAATGGGATTAAGCTATGAGCAAAAATTAAGCGATATCGGTTCCTATTTTTGCCATGTTTTACTCGATATCAGAGTCGATCAGGAATAAACTATCATTAGATCGGTTGGATGTTTTATTCACTGAAACCGGAATCATGTTTTTGGTGCGATTATAATTATGGTGTCTTGTCCCATCGGGTTTTGCAAATGCATCTTTAACTTTACATTATCACTTATCAGCATATATAATTAAAAAAAAGCATGTTAATATATTGGAGATTTATGCCGAAGATTACAGATATTATTCCTATCAGGTTACAAAAATTAATAATACGAACTCCTGATTTTCGGGAAGAGCGTGGTGATCTGGTGTTGCTTATATGGGGAGATATTCCGTATTGGACAATAGTAGATAAAGATTTCGAGTCATTACTTTATCATTTAGATGGTGAAAATTCGCTTCAAGATATCATCAAAAAGAATCCTACTTGGAATATGCAAAAGAAAGAAATTATCACTCAATTAAAAATAATACAAAATTCAGGCGTATTTTCTAAGAAATTAGCTCATTTTCCTAAAAAACCATTGTATGGAACAAAAATTGAAAATGTTGCTATCAACA
>JBIJDE010000654.1:0-2530 GCA_044344305.1 Armatimonadota bacterium | reverse complement strand
CATATTCATCTTTAAATGCTATGTCATTAATTTCTTTGACCCATGTTAATAAAAGTTTAGCTTTCTTATTTTCTCCTAATAATTTATATAAGTCAGCTACATTACTCAAGAAAACTGCTACTTGTTGATGTGTAGGACCAAATGTTTTTTCTATAATATTCAAAGAGTTTTCACAAAATGGTTCTATCAAATTATATTTACCTTGTTTATAATATAATTTTGCAAGATTCAAAAATGCGCAAATAAATTCTGATTCATCTTCTTCATTGCTTGGAAATATTGTTTCGTAAATAGAAATAAGACGAGTGTAATATGATTCTGATTCAATATAGTTTTCTTGTAATTGCGCAATCCCGATTAATTCATCAAGAATTCGAATAATATCACGGGGATTAGCATCATTGTTAATATCATAAATATCTAAAGACTGCTTTAGAAAATGCTCAGCCTTTATAATTGAACCGTTATAACTATATAGCTCTCCTAAATTTAGTAGACTTTTTGCAACCATTGAATGACTTTCACCGAATGCATTTTTTCTAATTGTTAATGAACGGTTATAAAGAATCTCTGATTCTTGTAACTTATTGTTAAATATTTTTGTCTTTGCAAGATTATCAATTGTTGTTGTAATAATCGGGTCATCTAAACTATGAATATTTTCCATAATAGATAGTAAGTCTTCATATAATACCTCTGAATGATTATATGAACGCTGTAAAGTAAAAATATTAGCCAAACTACTTATAATAGTTGCAACTTCTGTATGATTATGACCAAGTAGTTTTTCATTAATAACTAATGACTTGTGATAATATGTTTCAGCATAATTATAATTTTTTTGTTCTTCATATAGTGAAGCAAGTAAAGTGAAAGATGCTGCCACATCTAAACTTTCAGCTCCAAAAGTTTTTTCTCTAATTGATAATAAACGTCTATAATATAATTCAGCTTGGCAATAGAATTGCTGTTCTCGATAAAAAGTAGCAATGTTTATGAGACTTGGGATTAATTTGTTGTTTTCTATTCCAAGCAAATTTTCTTGAATAGCCAACGACTGTTTGTATAGCTTTTCTGCTTCCTCATATTTTTTCTGAATTTTATAAAGTAATGCAATATTATTTAGAACAGCAGCCACATCAAGATGATTAGAACCAAATAACTTTTCTAAAGTAGCCAGAGAACGCCTGTAAAAAACTTCAGCTTGGTCATATTGACTTTGATTTTTTAACAAAAGCGCAATGATGTTAAGATTAGTGGCTACATCAGGATGGTTAGGCCCAGCAATACTCTCAATAATTACTAAAGCTTTTTTTGCAATCGCTGTAGCTTTCACATAATCTTTTTGCTTATATAAAGCCATGGTATCATCAATTAGATTGTCCCATTCGACGTTCTGAATCTTCATGATTTATGTCCTTCGCCTTGTTAATAGATTTAGACTACAACAGATTAGCAACTAAATATTAGTGTGTCAAACAGGTAGATTCAAAGTTCACTATAAATATCACATAGTTATACTAATAATATAACATATACCTTTCCCTTCTATATCCTATCGATTAAATTAAGCTTGCCATGTTAAACTTCTCCTTTTCCGCAGTATAATTTCTATAGTAAGCCACGTGTTATAATTACTCCAGCATTTGCATTAACTTATCTGCCAAATCACAAGCCTTTTGTCCTGCATTATAGTCGTTCAATATGTACCACGGTTCATAATTATTTGATTGCAAGCGTAATATACCACGAAAGTCTATAACAGCATTTGTTTCCTGATAGTGAAGAAACCAACAGCGATTTGCTACTTTATCCTGTCCAATCAATTCTGCCTCACGCTTATATTCATCAATATCAAATAAACCGCTTTTAACAGATGTTCCTTCCATACCACTGGAATCATGAATTGCCCATCGGATATCAATATTTTTACGAGATAGAGCAGTCTGTTCTAAAACTTCAGCTACAATTCGCATCATTAAAACAGGTGGTGTCGATGATTTATGATTATGGGTATTTGGCAAGAGCAAGATAGACTCTATCTGATTCACCACGTCTTTATGGTCATTAGCCTGTAGAACTGCCTGTACGTAATTATTATGATCTGGCCAATGTAGTTCATGTGTTAATTCATGATTGGGATACCAAATATGTAAATGATCAGATTGACGATTAAAGTCACACAAATGCCTATATTTATCACCAACTGAAGCATACAGACTGAGACAATCATATTGTCCACTACATGGATGTGTTTCATAGATCTGTAGTTTTTGAGTAGCGTGATGACGCCGGCATAACTCAGTCATAATACGCCATGCGATAGCAGTAGAAACTTTAAATCCAATATTCTTACTCATAATACCTACCATTTATATTGGTTATTAATACATCCATTCAATTACAAAGTAGATGTTTTTTATATTTTAACACTTTGTCAATTTTAGAGATAGTATAAATATAATTGTATCTTCAAGAATGTTTGAAATGACATTTACAAATATTATTAGAAATATGTTTACATCATTCC